>NZ_JBFTQY010000038.1:0-58439 GCF_056399245.1 Rhizobium sp. 01N447_2 | reverse complement strand
TTGGGATCGGCAGTGAAGATCACCCCATCCCGTCTCTCCCGGCCACCATCCTTGCCCGGGCTTAAACGCTGGAGCCACCAACGGTCATCAGCGCTCGACGCTTCTGCCTGCCAAACCGGCAGCGCCATCGAATCTGCCCCACTTACCCCGCAGGAAGCCGAGATTGGCAATTTGGCGAGATCGTAAGACATTGAAAATATGGTAAACCCGTCATTAACCAGAAGCGATATGGATGCTAGCTTCCGTCATCGCTCGGGATTTCCTGCGACATTTTAACCAACGATAACTACCAATTATCGATGGTTGTTGATCTGGAGCCGCAAATCAGCAAGAATCGGGGCAAATCACGGCCCTCAAGGCCGCCAAAACCCGCGACTTTTTGGGACGCCCGTGGCCAAAGCCAAGACATCACTGACCGCCGTCGAGCGCCGTGCCGAAGAGCTCGACACCATCGCCGCCGTGCTGCCGATGGAGCGCCGCGACGAACTCGCCGAACTGCTCACCGACCACGACGTCGAAACGCTGCGCCATCTCGTCAACCAGGGCATGGGCGACAACACGCTGCGGGCGCTGACCTCGGATCTCGCCTATCTGGAAGCCTGGGGATTGGCCGCCACCAAAAAGTCGCTGCCCTGGCCGGCGCCCGAAGCGCTGCTCTTAAAATTCGTCGCTCATCACCTCTGGGATCCGGAAAAGCGGGCTTACGCAGCCGATCACGGTATGCCGGCCGACGTCGACGAAAGCCTCAGGAGCCAAGGGTTTCTGAAATCCGTCGGTCCACACGCGCCAGCCACGGTGCGGCGGCGGCTGGCGAACTGGTCGACGCTGACCAAGTGGCGGGGCCTCGACGGCGCGTTCGCCTCCCCTGCCCTCAAATCAGCCATTCGGCTGGCGATCCGAGCCGCGCCAAGACAACGTCTTCGCAAGAGCGCCAAGGCGGTCACCGGCGACGTCCTGGCAAGACTGCTGGCGACCTGCGCGACCGACAGTCTGCGCGATCTCCGGGACCGGGCGATCCTGATGGTCGCCTTTGCCTCCGGCGGTCGCCGGCGCAGCGAGATCGCCGGGCTGCGCCGCGAACAGTTGACCGTCGAGCCGCCCATTCCGGTCGAAGGCGGGAGCCCCCTCCCCTCTCTCGCCATCCATCTCGGCCGCACCAAGACGACCAGCGGCGACGAGGACGACGTTGTCTACCTGACCGGTCGGCCGGTGGATGCGCTGAATGCCTGGATGGTGGCCGCCAAGATCGACAGCGGCAGCGTGTTTCGGGCGATCGGGCGATGGGGGACTGTTTCGCGACGGGCGATCGATCCGCAGTCGGTCAATGCGATCATCAAGCAGCGGGTGGAACTGGCTGGATTAGAGCGTGGGGAGTTTTCCGCGCACGGGCTACGATCTGGATATCTGACCGAGGCGGCAAACCGTGGCATCCCCCTGCCTGAGGCGATGGAGCAGTCCCGCCACCGCTCGATTCAACAAGCGTCAAGTTACTACAACAGCGCGACACGTCGAAGCGGGCGGGCAGCTCAAATGGTGTGATATATGATGTTCGTATGCGACGCGCGGATGCAACGCTCTTCTGTCACGGAGGAAAGTGGCCACTGATCGCCCAGCATCCCATGCCGAGGCGGGGAATTTCGCGGCCGTCCCAGGCAGTCACCAGCGCTTCACGCCGCGCTCAATTCCTGACATATTTGCAGAGAGACAGCCAACCGTCATGGATATCGCGTCATGAACTTGGAAACACGTGAAAAGAGGAACATGCGCGCACCTACCGGGTCCGTCACAGGGCTCTGCTCGGCGTCCGCCACAATGTTTGCAGTCGGAATGGCCTTTCTGGGTTACTGGGGGGTGTATGAACATGGGGCCTGGCATTCATTCGACTATTTTGTGATGGTTCTGGCTATCATCGGATTTGCAGCACTTGGTTCCGTGCCTTGGATTGTGACTACACCTGTAGCGGAGGAGGATGCAGACAAAGTCGTCGTCGCCAGGCGAGCGATGGTACTGGGGACGGCGTTAATCTGGATGGCCGTCTGTATTGCCCTATTTACCTGAATTGCCCTGCGTGACCCCATGCGACCGCAAGATGGATCCACTTGAAGCGATAGGGCCCGACCGAGCATTTCCCCCTGGGCCGCTGCCCCTCCCCGTCGCGAAGTAGGCTGCTCGTCAGCGGCCATGAAATGCGCGACATGCTCTCCTATCTTGATCACAAAACACGAGCGGAAAGGGTCATTTTCTCACGCCCAGGTCTTCCAGAACGGCGACCGGAAGCAATTAAAGCGGTGCCGCAAGCGCGCGAGAAACTCTATCTAGGTGAGCTCATTGCGTCGGCGCAGACGTGGCTGCCGATGGTGTGACAATTCCGGCCTCAACACAGTTGGGACAGTGTGGTTCGGATCCTCAAGCGCCGCGGCCATGATTGGACCGTCGAGCGCCGTTCATCTTATGGTCCGCGAAAAGCTCGCTGAAAAAGAACTCCTGGCCCGGTCGCCTCGCCAATGGTGATGGTTTTGGGTCGCAGCTCTGCGAAAGCAGCAGTCCCCTCATAAATCGGTGCGCAGGCTGCAAGCTACTACAACAACGCAGAACAGACGAACGGGCGGGCCGCAAGGCTGGTAATTTGAAGGAACTGACCCTCAAATCGCTCGGTTGGCGCAAAAGTGCTGCGGGGGCAATTCAGGTCGCCCTCGTGGAACGCTGGAAGCCTACCTGGTCTACATCAACGCCAGCCACTGTAATAACGATAGCCTGAGCCCTCAAAATCGCGATAGCCGGAGTTGTCCTCATAACGCGGACCACCGCTATAACGGTAGCCCGGGTCACCGCGATAACCGACATTACCTTCATAGCGCGGGCGGCCGCTGTAGCGATAATCTGCACCATCATCATACCGCGGACGATCCCTGTCCTCGATGAGAGCACCGGCAACCAGTCCGCCAATGAGCCCAGCCGCCAGCCCACCAACGATGGCAGCACCCCTGTCGCCGTGCCGGTGCTCGCGATAGTCATGTGCGCTCGCGGAGCCATAGGACGTGAAGATGCTGCCGGTCGCGACCAGTGTGGCAAGTGTCGAGAGAATGATCTTTTTCATCGGCTACTCCATCAAAGCCTGTGTTGGGAGGTAAGGCTCTTTCTGGTGACTTGATGACATTAGCGCGCTGAACAGGCTGTGAATGTTGCGTTTCGCTGTCGTTCATCGACCGTTGGAGTTGAGGCCCCACGCCATCGGCCGTGGGTTAAAGATGGCGTTCCGAACGACCGGCAGGGCGAGCCGTTAGGCGCACAGCAATGTGAACGCCGCGCGACGCGCCAACTGACGCAGCCCAAACATCAACGTGTATCCTTGCAATTGCGGAACTATCCTCCACAAATGCAAGGATGATTGAACGTCGAATATCTACAAAACTGATTGAGTTGATCGATTCGAGCCCCGCCGTTGCGCAGAGACCCATGAGCGGCTCCCGTGTAGTTGAGCTTTGTCATCTCTGGTTCGTTCGCTCTTAAGCGCCTGGTTCATTAGACGGCCGAGCCGCCTATCGCGCGAACGACTTGTCATGTTGCAAACCTGTTGCCACTCCGGGCTTGCCACGATCTCTTCGGCCAGACGGACGCGCCTCCTCAGGCCATACGCTAAGGGGCGCCTATAACTCATGAAGTGGAACTGGACGTAGGAAGGCTGGCCGCATTTCATCTATGTTCATACGCTGCTTGAACCACCCGAAAGCCGATTCCTTCTGTCCTCGGGGGAAGGGATCGGCGCATCCGTCACACTTTGAACGTCAGACCGCTCGGCACCTACCGGTCACGTCCGAAGTTCCCGGAAGCTGTGTCGCTTTTAGTGAGTGAGCTTTTTGAGGTAGGAGAAGGGTCACATCCTTGTCTGCACTCAAAAGGTAACAGCTGTTACCTTTTGAGTCCCTCGTATTGAAATCGCGTGGTTTCGCCCAACGCGAGCGATAAAAACATTCAGTTGATGTCCCGGCCAAACGGGTTTGTCGACTGGACCCTGCCCGGCCCTCTCCGTCCGTGGATAAGCAGCTTACGTCGGATAGAGGAGGCAAAACGAGGCGACGATAGGCACCTCCACCCGTCCATCTCTCCCGGGCGAGACGGCCTACAGCACCCACACCCGCAAGCGCCATTACCGGCCTTCCTGGGACCTCTTCTGTTTGGCGGGTGCCGCACACCCCGACTGAAGTTCGGTCCCTCTAGGCATCAATGCACAATGATCTCCCGCGGGGCACAAGCGGGACGAAACAATTGGCATAGCTTCCTGAATGAACATTCGAAGACCTCCTCCGCCTATGACCTCCAACACCCATGTTCTTCTTCGAGCCGAGTAACTCAAAGGACGCGCAAAGCTTTTCACCGCCGAAAAGCATGAAGCACGCAGGCAGGAGCGAGATCGCAACCGCCAGAACCGTCGAGGCTGACTGCGCGATCGATACCTAACAATCAACTGCGACACATTCACATCGGAGGGTGTCCAAGATCGCCAGCCAAGCAGGGTCCTTCAGTGGACACGAGGAATGGGGCTAATCGGCCACGGCTTTGTCGGGAGATACATCAAGTGCAGTTGTCAGCCCCCTCCGTCTTGTTGCGGAAGCCAGATGGAACATGGCGGCATCGACGTCGGGGGCAAACCGATACCCGACGAAACAACCACTCTTTCTGTATGCGCCGCTCCATTGCCGCCCATCCGACCCAGATGGCGAGACCACGCGCCTGAACTCGATCTATTCCTGTAGCGGCCACAACGCAAACTCGTCGCGATTGACCCCGTTCCGCAAGCCCAAGGGCGGAGTAACAGCTGTTACTTTTTCGCCTATCTAGCCCGCGTGTTCATCTCGCTTTCGGCAAGACCGTAAAGGCTTTTTGAGAGGTGAAGACTTCCATCGACCGCCCGGTCGACCATTGCACGGAAATACCCCCCGGGCTTTGCAATCAGCTCCGGGTCACGCAAGGATTTTTCGAGCACGGTCGCCAAGATGGCGGACGCAGCATAACGGCCGACCCTCCCGACACCGTCTACCCATGCAGCATCCGAGAGGCCGATCATGCGCCGCATCATTTCCGCCGCCCCGACAACATCGGACCATCCGTCAAACTCCACGCTGACACATTCCTGCGCCGCGCGGCACCCAACCTGCAGCAAGCCAACCGGCACCGTAGCCAGAACGGCACCTTGGATATCGCCAACCGTCTTTTCCGCCTGCCGCAATCGGGATTGCATGTCACCCGCCGCCGCTTCAGGCTTATTTTCATAAGCCATTTCGACGGCGGAGCCGTCGTCAGTTGAGATGATGTCTCGCTCGTTAGAGCGGGTCCGTTCATTACTATCAGAAAGGTTTTTAGGGGTTGTATTAATATTAGAGGTGACGCCAATGTCACCCGCGCATGACATATTATGCTCCTGGAAGCGGTATTCAGCGTATTCAAGAACCTCTGCGTGGAGTGATTCGAGACCGCTTGCCTGTTCTGCCCGGCCGGCGACGGCATCGATAATTGCTTGCGCCGCGCTCCTCCAGCTAATCGCCTTCTCCGGGAAGGCCTCGCAAGCATCGATGATTGCTCTAGAAAGCCGCGTGACCGCGCGACGTGCATCCTGGCTGGCCTTGAGTTCCCTTTGATAGTTCTCGACGCTCTCCCTGATCTCCGCAAGCCGTACGCGCGCCGGTGTGAAATCAAGCCCGAAGCCGCTGGCAACCGTCCCGTCATTGTCGCGGTACACGAAGCGTCGGCCGGTCGGACTGTCACGGTAGGCGGCAATCCCAGCCTCAACAATCCTGCGCAGGCAACGCGTCACTGTGCGTTCGGAGCGCAGTGTGTATTCGGCGAGCTTTGCGTTCGAGATGGCAACGATCGGTCTGCCTGCGCCTTTCCAGTCATCGGCGCGCGAGAGGCCAAGGAGAATGTCCAGGACATGATAGGTCGTGCCGTCGATCCCAAGGATCGGCGCTGCCTTTTTCAACAGGAGAGAAATCTCCGACTTCGAGGTGTCCGGTATGTCGTTAGCCATCGCCATCCGTGCGCTTGCGAGAATGGCCGGACTGACGCGTCTGAACGATGCGATTGCCGTTGCTTCTGTCATGGGCTAGCTGCCCGCAACGCCTTGGCGTGCGGCTCCATCGAGATTCTTGTTGATGAAAGCCAGCAGACGGACACAGTTTTTCATTCCCGGCTGTTACGCAGGGGTTGATTGTGCCAGCGGTCCGTCATAGAATCAGTTTGTAAGAGCTGATGTCGATAGGACGTTTTCGTACTGTTGGCTAGGATTTCAAGGGTTCGCCGATTGCCGTCGGTGGGCCCTTTCCTATTTCTGAATTAGCCTACCCCATCGGCGTCTCTCCCGTTTGCTTTCGGTACTCCTCCACCAGCGCCGGAAGCCTTTCGACGAGCCAGGCCGACAGGCCCGGCACCTTGTTTTCCGGAATCGTGATCAGCGTTGAAGAACGCGAAGATTTCGCGGTGATCATGGCGCCGCCGCCGACGTCGACCTCTTCGCCCTGGTTTCCTCTGGCCGCCTTGTGTTGGAGCGCGCTCATCAGCGCGGCGAAGCGCTGATCGCTCGTGGCAGCGGCCCATACAGCCGTCGAGGTCACCTTATCAATGATCGCCTGGGCCGCGGCCGGAGCCTTGCCATCCTTGAAATGAGCGGCGAGCTTTTCCCACTTGGGGCGGCCGATCGAAGGAGCCGGACCAATTCTGCCGATCAGTTCGGCCGGGACCTGTTCTGCGATTCCAATCAGCATCGAAACGTAGGTCAGCTTGCCATCCGCCCTGCCGAGCGCGGCGGCGATCGTCTCCCGCCGGAAGCCGCGCGCCTTGAGGGTCGCGGCAAAGAACGCCTGCTCGATGAAGGAGAGATTGGCGCGTTCGGTATTCTCGATACCTTGAGCGACCACCAGTTCATCGTCGGAGAGATCGCGGACGATCGCTTTCACCGGCCGTTCAAGGATCTGGCAGGCACGCAAGCGCCTGTGGCCGTACGCGACCTGAAAGTAGCCTTGCCTGTCGGGGGAGGGGCGAACGAGGATGGGAAGTCTCTGACCGCTTTCCCGAATACCCTCAACGAAACCCTGGAACTGCGGATCTCCCTCGATGTCGAGGCGGTCCCTGACAAAGGAGGGAACGACAAGAGCGGAGTCGATTTCGACAATGGCTTCAGAACCGCTCAATTGCAGGCGGAGGCGTTCGTTCTCCTCTTCGACGGCAACGAAGGCCCGGTCCATCGACTTGACGGCTCCAGATCCGACTTTCACCGCGGGCCCAGCCGAGATTTGCTTGGCAAGCTCCGCGGAATCGACATTCGCAAAAAGACTTTTCATCCGATTGGAGCGTTCTTTGGCATTCGTCATGACCGTCCCCATACCGATTTGAGGTGGTTGAAGATCTCGAGATTGACCGCGTCGACGGAATCAAGCGCGCGCGCAAGCGTGTCTCGGCCAACCGAACCACGCGCCATTTCGTAAAGGCTCTTCTTCTCAAGGCCGGCGCTGGCGATTGCGGTCGTATCCACCACCGCTGGCGCCAGCACGTCCTCGCCGAACAAGGAGCGCAGGAGCGCGACGACGTTCACTTGTGGGACGTCGTTCGGATTGTGCCTGGTGATGACATATCGGATGAAATCGTGTTCCAGAATACCGCCACGCTCCTCGATGACGTGCATGACATCGCTCATCATCGCCAGGAACTGGTTCATGCTGGCAACGTCGATCATCGCCGGATGAACGGTGATCAGCAGCGAGGTCGCAGCACAAAGCGCGCCCAGGGTCAGATAGCCCAGCTGCGGCGGCGCATCGATCACGACAACATCATAATCTTCCTCGACGCTGTTTATGACGGCGCCGAGACGCCGGAAGAAGATCCCGTCGCCGCGGCCGCCGCCGCTTGCGATCGCCTGCGGCGTCTCATGCTCGTATTCCATGAGCTCCAGGTTGCCGGGTATGAGATCGATTCCGTCAAAATAGGTATTGCGAATGACGTCGCGTATCGGCCGGCGGTTGTCGTCGTCATAACGGATCGCCGCATATATGGTCTCGTTGTCGCTGACATCGAACTCCGGCTGATAGCCGAACATGGCCGACAAGGATGCCTGCGGGTCAAGATCGATCGCGAGCACCCGCAGACCCGTCAGAGCGAGGTAATGGGCGAGATGAACGGTCGTCGTGGTTTTGGCCGATCCGCCCTTGAAGTTCGCAACCGCGATAACCTGCAGCTTCTCACCGGGACGCCGGCGCGGCAAGAACTCCAAAGCTTCCATGGGCCGCTTCACCGCCAGGTATCTGCGGATCTCATTGACCTGGGCGAGCGTGTAGCTCCTGCGGCCATTCTCCAGCCTCTCCGGCATTGCACCTTCGCCGTCCAACGACATCTGTCGGAGCGTCGATTCCGCGATCCCCAGCATGGTGGCCACGTCGCGCGAGGTAAAGGTGCGCAACGATTTCATCGCCTCCGGCGGATACATATGGGTGCGGAGAGACTGCAACTGCGCTGACAACATCTGCGCTTGACGTGTAATCTTCGCAGCAGAGGATTCGCTCGTTGGTTTGCGTGTCGTCATCTGATCCATTTTCACCTCGCGACGGTTTTTCACTGATCATCGCGTATTTTCCGTCGCAAGGGTTGCAGTTATCGCGTGAGTCGTCAAATGTTCTTTGGTTAACGAAAACTTAACGAATGACCGGTTGCCGGTAACGTGTTGCAGACCTCCTTCATATTTTTCATAGGCTTAAGACGATCGGCTGACCTCCAGTGCCGGTCGCCGTACCCACAGTTTTGCGGGTGCGACACAGCGTGAGCCGACTGCCTCGACGCGCAACGAGGCGTCGCCATCAGCCGTGACCGATGCGCGACTCGCAGATTTGCGACTGGAACCAAACCGCCGCTTTCCGCAAACCAGGATCCGCAGATCACCTTAATTGCGGAGCGGGATCATGAAGCTGATAGCACTCAAGACGCCGAAGTCGCGCAAGGACGCAGCACTTCTCGATCAAATGTACCGGCTGCGGTCGCGTGTTTTCGCCGACCGGCTCGCATGGAAGGTTTCCAGGTCCAACGGGCGGGAGCGCGATCAATTCGACGAGTTCGAACCGACCTATATTCTTGCCTTGTCGGATGGAGATGTGGTGATCGGCTGCGCACGGCTGTTGCCGGCCATCGGTCCTACCATGCTGCAGCAGGTCTTCCCGCAGCTTCTTTCGGCGGGACGGCTCGACGCCGATCCGTCCATGATCGAAAGCTCTCGTTTCTGCGTCGATACCGCGCGTTCCCGCGGGGCTGGGGAAGGGGGCCTGAGCGACGTCACGGTTGGCATGTTTGCAGGCATCCTCGAATGGTGCCTCCATCAGGGTTACCGCGAAATCGCAACAGCCACCGATGTTCGCTTCGAGCGAATCTTGCGGCGCGCCGGCTGGCCGATGCAGCGCCTTGGTCAGCCAATCATGATCAACGAGACGCTGAGCGTAGCCGGCATTCTGCCGGTCAGCTGGGAGAACTTCGAACGGGTCCGACCGCACGCCTACCGTTCCGCATTCGGTGCGCGGCGCCAGCATGCGGCATAAGCAGGCAGCCGCGATGTCGATACCGACCCTGGCGCTGCCGCGCCTCATCCGCAAACTCGAGGACGCCCTTGGCGAGGAGCTTTGCCTTGCGCTCAACGACCCGAGCGTCGTCGAAATCATGCTGAACCCCGACGGAAATCTGTTTGTGGAGCGTCTGGGACGCGGGATCGCCCACACAGGCCAGATGGACAAGCGCGCCGCCGAAGTCGCCATCGGCTGCGTTGCCCACGTGTTGAATACCGAGGTGGGCGACCGAAAGCCGATCGTCTCGGGTGAACTGCCCCTTGGCGGCCATCGTTTCGAGGGCCTGCTGCCCCCGATCGTCCCCGCCCCGTGTTTTTCGATCCGCCGGCGGGCGTCGCAGCGCATCCGGCTCGAAGACTATGTGACAAGCAGCGCCATGACGGCCGGCCAGGCCCTCGTCATCCGCCAGGCTATAGATAGGAGGTGGAACATGGTCATCTGCGGAGGGACAGGATCGGGCAAGACGACCCTGACCAATGCTGTCGTCGCAGCGATCGCCGAGCAGACTCCGAACGACCGATTGGTCATTCTGGAGGACACGGTCGAGATACAATGCGCCGCCAGCAACGCGGTCGCATTGCGCACAAGCGATCGTGTCGACATGGCGCAGCTCCTGAAGAGCACGATGAGGTTGCGGCCGGACAGGATCATCGTCGGCGAGGTTCGCGACGGCGCAGCGCTCACTCTGCTCAAGGCCTGGAACACGGGCCATCCCGGCGGCGTGGCGACCATCCATTCAAACACCGCGCAATCGGCGCTCCGACGGCTGGAGCAACTGACCGCGGAGGTCAGCACACAACCTGTACAAGCAGTCATAGGCGAGGCAGTCGACCTGATCATCTCGATCGATCGAACCCCAAAAGGCCGCCGCGTCGGCGACATCGTGCGCGTTCATGGATTTATAGACGGCGAATATCAGCTCGAGACTCATGGAGACTTGCAGCATGCGGCTTGAACGCACGATTGACCTCGCCGCCATCGCGCTTGCGTCGGTCTTCATCCTTGCCGCCCCGGCTTGGGCAAGTTCGGGCGGCGGTCTGCCCTGGGAAGATCCTCTTCAACAAATCCAAGAATCGATCACCGGTCCGGTTGCCGGGTTTATCGCGCTTGCTGCTGTCGCTATCGCAGGCGGCATGTTGATCTTCGGTGGAGAACTCAACGACTTCGCCCGCCGGCTCATGTATGTGGTGCTCGTTGCCGGCATTCTGCTCGGCGCAACCCAGATCGTCGGCCTGTTCGGCGCGACCGGCGCCTCTATCGGCATTGCCGATCATAACCTGAAGACCCGAAATGGCGAAGAGGGGAGGGCAGGTAATGGCGGTTGAGGCGACCACCTTCCAGCGCAATCCCATACATCGCGCGCTTTCGCGCCCCAACCTCCTGATGGGTGCGGACCGGGAACTGGTTCTGATCACGGCACTCGCGGCGATCATCCTGATCTTTGTCGTCTTGACGATCTATTCCGCGCTGTTCGGAGCAACGCTGTGGATCGTCATCGTCGCAGCGTTGAGGATGATGGCAAAAGCCGATCCGCTGATGCGACGCGTGTATATCCGTCACATGGCCTACAGACGCAGCTACAGGGCCACGTCCTCTCCCTGGCGACGTTACTGAGGGGCAAAGATGGTATCCCTTCGCGCTTTCCGTCACACGGCGCCGTCCTTCGCCGATCTCGTCCCCTACGCAGGTCTTGTTGATAACGGGATCATCCTGCTCAAGGATGGCTCACTGATGGCCGGCTGGTATTTTGCCGGGCCCGATTCCGAAAGCTCCACCGATTTCGAACGGAACGAGGTGTCGCGCCAGATCAACGCCATATTGTCACGTCTCGGTTCCGGTTGGATGATCCAGGTGTAGGCGGTGCGGCTCGCGACGGTCGACTACGCCTCGGCTGGGAAATCGCATTTCCCCGATCGGGTGACGCAGGCGATCGACGAGGAACGACGAGCCCACTTCGAGCGCGAGCAGGGGCATTTCGAAAGCCGCCATGCCATCATCGCTACCTATCGGCCGACCGAGCAGCGTCGATCGAGGCTCAGCAAGTACATCTATTCCGACGAAGACAGCCGAAAGCAGTCCTATGCCGACACCGTGCTCTTCATCTTCCGCAACGCGATCCGGGAAGTCGAACAGTATCTCGCCAACATCATTTCCATCAGGCGAATGCTGACGCGGGAGACCGTCGAGCGCGGCGGCGCGCGCGTTGCCCACTATGACGAGCTGCTGCAATTCATCCGCTTTTGCGTGACGGGCGAGAACCACCCTGTCAGGGTCCCCGACATTCCAATGTATCTCGACTGGATCGCGACCGCCGAGCTTCGGCACGGACTTGCTCCCAAGGTGGAGAACCGTTTTCTCGGCGTGGTGGCAATCGACGGCCTTCCGTCCGAAAGCTGGCCGGGCATCCTGAACAGCCTGGATGCGATGCCGCTTGGCTATCGATGGTCGTCGCGCTTCATTTTCCTCGACGCCGAGGAGGCGAGGGTGCGCCTTGAGCGGACCCGCAAGAAGTGGCAGCAGAAAGTTCGACCTTTCTTCGACCAACTCTTCCAGACGCAAAGCCGTTCGGTCGACCAGGACGCACTATCGATGGTCGCCGAGACCGAGGATGCAATCGCACAAGCATCGTCACAGCTCGTTGCATATGGATATTACACGCCGGTCGTCGTGCTGTTCGAGAGCGATTCCGAACGATTGAACGAAAAGACGGAAGCGATCCGGCGTCTCATCCAGGCCGAGGGCTTTGGCGCACGGATCGAGACACTGAATGCGACCGACGCCTATCTCGGCAGCCTGCCTGGAAACTGGTACTGCAACATTCGCGAGCCGCTGATCAACACGCGCAATCTCTCCGATCTCATCCCGCTCAACTCCGTCTGGTCCGGCAATCCGCGGGCACCTTGCCCGTTTTATTCACCCGATTCACCACCGCTGATGCAGGTCGCGACCGGCTCGACGCCCTTTCGGCTCAACCTTCACGTCGACGACGTCGGCCATACCCTGGTGTTCGGTCCGACCGGCTCAGGAAAGTCGACGCTGCTTGCGCTCATCGCAGCACAGTTCCGCCGCTACGAGAACGCCCAGATCTTCGCCTTCGACAAAGGCCGTTCGATGCTGCCGCTGACACTTGCTTGCGGCGGTGATCACTACGAGATCGGCGGCGACGAAGACACCGGGCTTTCCTTTTGTCCGCTCTCCGAACTGTCATCGGAGGGCGATCGTGCCTGGGCGTCGGAATGGATCGAAAGCCTGGTGGGGATGCAGGGGATCACGATCACGCCCGATCACCGCAACGCCATCTCCCGCCAGATCGGTCTGATGGACGGGGCTTCCGGTCGTTCGATCTCGGATTTCGTCAGTGGCGTTCAGATGCGCGAGATCAAGGATGCTCTCCATCACTACACCGTCGACGGCCCGATGGGCCAGTTGCTGGATGCCGAGACCGACGGCCTTGCACTGGGGCTTTTTCAGACGTTTGAAATCGAGCAAGTCATGAACATGGGCGAGCGCAATCTCGTGCCGGTGCTCACCTATCTCTTCCGCCGCATTGAAAAGCGCCTCACCGGCGCACCAAGCCTCATCGTCCTCGACGAGGCCTGGCTGATGCTCGGTCATCCCGTGTTCCGCGACAAAATCCGGGAATGGCTCAAGGTGCTGCGCAAAGCCAATTGCGCGGTGTTGCTTGCAACCCAGTCGATCTCGGATGCTGAACGCTCTGGGATTATCGACGTCCTGAAAGAGAGCTGCCCAACGAAAATCTGCCTGCCGAATGGGGCAGCGCGCGAGCCCGGGACCCGCGATTTCTACGAACGGATCGGCTTCAACGAACGGCAGATCGAGATCGTCGCGACCGCCATACCGAAGCGGGAATACTACGTCGCGTCACCCGAAGGGCGCCGCCTGTTCGACATGGCCCTTGGCCCGCTGACGCTGTCTTTCGTCGGCGCATCGAGCAAGGACGACTTGAAGCACATCCGCGCGCTTCATGGAGAACATGGCCCTCAATGGCCGCTTCACTGGCTCCAAAAGAGAGGGATCAAGGATGCTGCATCGCTTCTCAAAGACGCATAGGTTTCTGCTGGTCGCAGCCGTGTCAAGCGCACTCGTTCTGCCAGATCCTGCAAACGCCGGCAGCGCGACGGGCGCGGCGACGGAATGGACACAGCTTGCCAACAATGCCGAGCTGATCAAGTTGCTCGAAAGCTCCGGCGTCCAGGTCGAAAACCAGCTTACCCAGATCAGCCAGCTCGCCGAGCAGATCCAGAACCAGCTGAAAATCTACCAAAACATGCTGCAGAATACAGCGCAGCTGCCCAACCACATCTGGGGCGAAGTCGAGAGCGACCTAAAGCGCCTGCAGAGTGTCGTCTCGCAAGGGCAGGGGATCGCGTTTTCCATGGGCAACGCCGACGATATCCTCAAACAGCGCTTCCCAAGCTATGCGGATCTCAAGACCAACCTGTCGGACGGGACGAGCTTCTCCTCGACCTATCAGTCCTGGTCCGACACCAATCGTGACACGATCGCGGGCAGTCTGAACGCCGCAAGCCTGACGGCGGACCAGTTCGAGACCGAAGAATCCACCATGGCGTCGCTCCGCTCGATGTCACAAAGCGCGGACGGGCAGATGAGGGCCCTGCAGGTCGGCCACCAGATCGCGGCGCAGCAGGTCGCCCAGCTGCAGAAGCTGCGCGGTCTACTTTCCCAGCAAATGACGATGATGGGCACCTGGCTGCAGGCAAACCAGACCGACAACGACCTGGCGCAGAAGAGAAGAGAGAAGTTTTTCGAACCCGCGGGAAGAGGAATCCCCGATGGACAAATGATGGAGCCGCGCTGGTGAGCCCTCTCGCGATCATTGCCTTCCGCGTCGGTACGGTTGGAGTGGCCACCGCAGCGGTCCTCGTCGTGGCGGATACACATGCCCATCCTGCCTCGACGACCGCGACAGCCGCCGAACAACGCCTGAGGGATTTCTTTAAGCCGTTGCCGAAACGGAATCTGAGGCAAGGACAGGAGATGCGGACAAGGTGGTAAACTCAGGACGAACCCTCGGATTGGTCATGCTTGCGATCGGCCTTGCAATCGTGGCGGTAGGGCCAGCCTTCGCCCAGCAAGGATCGGCGCTCTCGACGTTGGAAAACCAGGTGGTCAATGCTGCGAAGGATTGGGAGTCGACAGTGTCACGGGCAGCTCGGTCGCTCTTTTGGATCCTGGCTGGGATAGAAATTGGAATAGCAGCCGTATGGCTGGCGCTGCAAGCTGCGTCACTGGATAGTTGGTTCGCAGAGCTTGTTCGCCGGATCATGTTCGTCGGTCTCTTTGCCTTTATCCTGGACCGGGGACCAGCGCTCGCCAAAGCGGTGGTGGACAGCCTATACCAGTTGGGCGCGGAAGGTGGCTCCGCTTCTCCGGCCGCAATCTTCGACGCAGGCATAGAGGTTGCGGACAAACTGTCCGAACAGGCTCAGTTCGGCCTCTTTGAGGACAACTCTCTAGCCATTGCCGCCGTCTTCGCCATGGTTGTTGTCGTCATCGCGTTCTCGCTCGTCGCTGCGGTGTTCGTCGCTGTCATCGTCGAAATGTATGTGGGCTTGTTGGCCGGCATGATCATGCTTGGATTAGGTGGTTCGTCCTTCACCAAAGACTTCGCAGTCAAATATCTCGTCTATGCGTTTTCAGTCGGTATGAAGCTGATGGCACTGGTAATGATTGCGCGCATCGGCTCGGAGGTTCTCATCGGCTTGGCCGAGGCGTCTGTCGCGGCGGAGCAGCAACTCATCACCAGCCTGGCCATCGCTGGCCTATCAGTTGTCGTCTTCATCATATCAATCTACGTCCCAAACATTCTCCAGGGTGTCGTCCAAGGCGTCTCCGTCAGCGGCGGCATGGAGGTAATCCGCCATGGCGGGCAGGCGGCATCATTCGCACTGGGCGCATCGCTTCTGGCCGGCGGTGGCGCCAGCGCGGGTTTTGCCGCCGCGCGTGCTGCGCGTGCCGAGGGTGCGTCCATGACGGGCGCTGCCTTGCGCGGCATCGGTGCGGGATTGAGCGCCACGGGCGAAGCGGTCGGATCTGCGGCCAAGGAAAAGGCGATCGGCTCGCCTGGTGCCCATGCCGGCTCTCTTCTTGGCCTCGCCAATGCGAAACTCGATCAGGCGCAAGCACGCGGCGGTCTGCGCCCGTCGCCGCTCCGCGACGACAAAAAATAATTCGTTACAAGGATCGATCGATGGCAATGCAACACGCTCCTGAGAACCCATATCTCGCCGCCAGGCAGGAATGGAACGAACGATATGGTTCCTATGTCAGGGCGGCAGCGGCGTGGCGCATCGTCGGCATGATCGCACTGACAATGGCCGTCATCGGCTTCGTCTATGCGCTCTATTTGAGCACGCAGGTCAAACTCGTCCCCTATATCGTCGAAGTCGACAAGCTTGGGACCTCGGTCAGCGCAGGCTTTCCCCAGCAGATCGAATATGCCGACCCACGGGTGGTTCGCGCCACGCTCGGTGGGTTCGTGACAAGCTTCCGGTCGGTGACGCCAGACGCGGTCGTTCAGAAGCAATACATCGATCGGACCTATGCGCTGCTTCGGACATCCGATCCGTCGACCGAGAAAATCAATGCCTGGTTCCGCGGCAATTCGCCGTTCGAGAAAGCCAAGAACGCGACAGTTGCGATCGAAGTCAGCAACATCGTCGCCCTCTCCAATCAGTCCTACCAGATCGACTGGACGGAATTCGAGCGCGATCGGAAGGGAAAGGAAACCGGAACACGCCGATACCGCGGGATTGCGACCGTTACGCTGACGGCGCCACAGGACGAGGGCGTGATCAGGCTCAATCCGATCGGTCTTTATCTGAAAGACTTCGAGTGGACCGCGCAGCTGTGAGGGCAGGGATACGTCGATGAGAAGAGCAACATATCTCGCGGCCCTTGGCTGCGCCTGGGTCGTCGTCTTTGCGACAAACGCAGCCGCGGCGCAGAGCATGACCGCAAACGAAGCAAAGGGCGCGAACCTTTCAGGAAAGTGGCGCGCAGGCACGGGGCTCGTCACCAACGGGGCGGATGGAAAGGTTATCTTCCTGTTTGGAGAAACTCAGCCGTCGGTGGTGTGCTCGCCGCTGCAGGTCTGCGACATCGAGCTTCAAGGCGGCGAGGTCGTTCGCGATGTGCTTGTCGGTGACACAGTTCGATGGAAGGTCGAACCGGCCACGTCCGGTGCTGCGGCTGGGCAGGCGATCCATCTCATCGTCAAACCGTCGGAACCGGGCCTCGTCACCTCCATGGTGGTGACGACCTCGCGCCGGACCTATCATATCCAGCTCAAATCACACACAAGCCAGTACATGGCGCGTGTCGGCTTCGACTATCCGGAGGATGTGTCGAGCAAGCTTGCCGATGTCAACGCCCGCCTCGAAGCGGGAAGGACGCCGGGAGCAGGCGTCCCGTCGGAGCAATTGACCTTCGCCTATACGGTTAGCGGCAAAGCCTCGTGGAAGCCCACGCGCGTCTATTCGGACGGTATGAAGACCTACATCCAGTTTCCCCGCTCGATCGCCGGTCAGGACGCGCCGGTCCTCTTTGTCGTCTCAGGCGGTCAAAATCGGATCGTCAACTACCGAATGAAGAACGACATGAAGGTGGTGGACTATAACATCGACCGCGCGGTTCTCATCTCCGGTGTTGGAAAGTACAAACAGAAGATCACCATTCGCAGGGGAGGGTGACCATGCGAAGCCTCTTGCTTTCCGTCATCGGGTGCCTGCTTGCAGGCTGCACGACCGCCGCCGACGGCCCTACCGCCAGTTCAGCCTCGCGCGACCTCTCCGACCCTGCCGCCAGTGCGATCGCAGGCGACATGGTCGGTCGGCTTGCAGAACAGGTCGGCCCGGGGATCAACAAGGTCAAATGGAACGAGGATGCCACGCCCTTCGGGCAAGCCATGGAAGCTGCCCTGAAGGCATGGGGCTATGAGGTCGTGACCGAGCAGGGGATCGACGAGAAGAAGCGCATGGTTGCCCTAACCTATGGCGTCGACGACCTTGAAGGGCAGGCGCTTGTTTCGATATCGGCAGGTTCGGTTGAGCTCGCGCGGGCTTATGCCACCAGCGCGACCGGCGCGTCGCCGGCCAGCCCCGTCTCTGTCAGGCGCAATTAGGGGAGGAGAGGGGGGTGGTCCAATCGCTTCAGCTTGGCGGCGCTTCAAACAAGGACAGCAGCAATAAGCGGCTGAACCGGGTCCCGATCATCGTCGCCATCGCCCTGACCGTGCTCTTTCTCGGTGTGATCAGCTACGGTCTTTCGTCCCGCGGGTTTTATTTTCAAGGGGCGGATGGCATTGGTCAGGCCTCGAATGCGTCGGCCTCAACTTATGCCGATCAGCTGAAGCGAGGCGTCAAGGATGCCATCATCGGCGATCCCGAGCAGACACAGATCTATCAGCCGGGACCGGTCAGCAACAGGCAAGGGGAGAAGCCGCAACAGACGGCCGAAACCGAAAAAACCGAAAGGGCGCGCAACAAGCCCGGCCTCGAGCCGGAAGAAGAATGGCTTGCCCGCCTCGGGCGCGAGCAGAAAGAGCAATTCCTGCGGGAACGCCATCGCCAGCAAATGGCAAGTCTTCAAGCCAAAGCTGCAGCACTTGATTCACCACTTGCCGTCGATGTCAGTCTAAAGGGACTTATCGCCGCCGATACGACGCAGGCGAATTCCCAAAGCGCAAAAACGCCTGGCGGGGCCTCCGACCTCTACGCCGCGGCGATGCAGGCAGGACTTTCAGGGCAAAACGGCGATCCCAACATGCAGTCAGCGAAAGACTCATTCTTCAACCAGGACATCAAGGATCTCGGCTATCTGCCAAACAAGGTGGTGCCACAGCTATCACGCTACGAGCTGAAGCGCGGTTCGGTCATCCCCGCCACGCTGATTAGCGGCATAAGTTCCGATCTTCCGGGGCGCATTACTGCCCAGACAAGCCAGAATGTCTATGACAGCGCCACAGGCCACCAGTTGCTCGTCCCGCAAGGTGCCAAGCTCTTCGGCCGCTACGATCACAAGATCTCTTTCGGTCAGTCGCGCGTGCTGGTCGTCTGGACCGACATCATCTTTCCCAACGGCTCGACCCTTCAGCTCGGCGGCATGGCGGGGACCGACGCTGAAGGCTATGGTGGCTTTCGGGACCAAATCGACCGGCATTACCTTCAAACGTTCGGTTCGGCGGTTCTCATCGCTCTTATCGGCACAGGGGTCGATATGGCCATGCCGGAGAGTTCAACGGAGGATACCGCCTCGGACGCTGCCCGGCGGAATTTCGCGGACGTTTTCGGACGGTTAGCCGAACGGAGCGTGGGAAAAAACCTCGACGTCCAGCCGACACTTCAAATCAGGCCCGGCTACAAGTTCAACGTCCTGGTCGACCAGGACGTCGTTTTCCCGGGCCCTTATCGCAACTGATCTATATGCGCGTCAGCCAGGCCCGTCAGATCAGCCCGAACCGGCTTGCGACTGCCACGGCCTGTTTCTGGGTGTAGACGCCAAGCTTGGCCTTTACCCGATCGAGGTCCCAGCGGACGGTGTGATAGGTCAGGCCCGTCACATCGGCGATGGAGTGCATCGGCAGGCCTTCGGCCGCCCATCGCAGGCACAGCGCCTCGCGATCGGAAAAGATGAAGTCGGGTCTTTGCGTGGGCGTGCTCGTGCCTTGAAGCCGGGCATGGATCAGTGCCGCCGCGCCAGCTGCGCCGACCGTGTCGATATCGTCCGATCCCGACATCTCCAGATGCCTGGCTGACGCCAGCGTCAAGATGGCAAACTGGCCAAACCCCGTCCAGATGGGAATCGACAGACCTGATCGGATCCCGAATTCAGCCGCGGCATCGTAGAATTCCTTGATGCTGTTGTCCGCGCGCCGGCGTTCAACATCGACTGACCACCTGAACGCTCGCCTCAGTCGCTTGGCTGCCGTCACCACAGGATCGATGGCCATATACGAACGGGAGAAATAGAGCGATTGCCATTCCTTCTGGTAGGTGGAGACGGCAAAGCTCTTTGCTGTATGGAGATTAAGGTAGGCAAACCGCTCAAATCCATGCGCACGAGCAACGTCGCTCAATGCCGTCTTGAGGGAATGTTCGTTGGCGGCGGCGACCGTCGCGTCGATCAATCTGTCGAAAAGCGAACTTCCATGCATGGGATCACGTGCTCCCTGGAAATCTGACTGGCGGCCCGGGCGAGGCATCGGCGATGGCCGTTCAGCAATGAGGATGTTCCTTGGTGATTTTCAAACTCAAACTGGACGCGTTTGCGTGACGACTGCGCTGATCGGTTTAGATGTGTCACAAATGTCCTGCAACCTGTTGGCGCCCCGAGCAACAAAACTTAATAATGTCGCTGTCTCGCGCCCCAAGCAGGCTGCGACGAGCTTGCGGCGCCCGCGGACAGCACCGTCCTTTGTGAATTCTCACGTGCCACTTCGAAAACGAGAACAAATGAGACAGGGATTTCGATCTGCCGGCGGCTTGCAACGTTTCATCTCAGTCTTTTCAGCAGTCCGAAATCTCTTCGTCCCGCCGCACCAGAAACGGTCAGCCCTCGCCATCCACATTCATCGGATCCGCGCGATGGCGCAGTGGAATGCTGTGGCCGGCGCAACAGTCTGAGGTCAGACAAAAGCCTTGTCCGGGCGTTGATGAAACAACGTGACATCGCCCCTGCGTCTCCGCGCACGTCTAACCTGCTTGATGCGGAAGGGTTCCCCTTCGATGCGGCCGTCGCAGTTGATCTTCAGCCGATGTCGCAGTGCTGCGACTTCTCGAAGAAGTGGAACATTGGGAACTTTTCCGACTATCTTCAGTTAGGCCACAAGGATCGCACAGGCGCCCCATACTGGGGTTGTCCGCTTCCCTTCCTTCCTGTGCGGTCCGTCCTTTCCACAAATTTGCTCCGTTTCGGCGGCTTCTTTTTTGATCCGTGGCGAGCGCTGACGGGAACCTAACCGGTCCCTTTTTTGTTGTACCTGCAGGAAAGCACGGGTGTTTGTTCCTCCCCTGCGATCCATGAACTTGCCCCGTCTCGGCGGGGCTTTTTTCGGGAAATCACGGGAAGGTGACGTCGCGCACCCAAATCTAAGGTGATCGAATGGCCTCCGATGGCTTTGAACTGCAAACGGTTCACATCGACGCGGGGGACATTCGGCTTCGCACGTCACGTTGCTGGCGTGTCCGACGTGTAGCCAACGTTTCCCGTTGAAGGATTTCAGCACGCTCCTAGATCTCATCGCTGAGAGCGAGTTCGACATGGATGGACGGCAGGTCGAGCCGATGGTGGCAGTGGTTTCCGAGGCTGTCCGGCGATGGTTCGAGTTCTACGAGAATGGGATCAGCCTCAATTGCAAGTCCAGGTCAAGCGTTGTGACGCTGAACACCTCTGGCGTCTTGCAGCGGTTCAGGGCATCCTGTGATGGCTGAAAATTGTATTTATGGCAGTTGGAGGAAGGCCGATGCGCTGCTTTACCGTGCTTGGACCCTCGCAGACCGGAAAATCGACAGTCGTGGAAAAGCTCGGCTCCCTGGAGGGGACGCCGAGAAAATCCAGCTCCCCTTATGGATTGAACCTCACAGAATTCACCTTCGGAAACGAGGCGTGGTGTGCACTGGATGCGCCAGGACCCAACGAAGCGTTGGCGCATGCGCAGCACGCGCTTCTTGCCAGCGACGCCTGCATACTGTGCGTTTCATCGGCACCCGCGGAGGCTGTGCTCGCCGCGCCCTATCTGCGGATAGTCGAAGCCTCGGGGACGCCTTGCATCCTCTACGTCAACCGGATGGACGAACCGCGAGGGCGGTTGAGGGACGTGATCGCCGCGCTTCAAGACTACACCAACCACACCCTTTTGCTTCGCCAGATCCCGATCCGCGAGGGGGATAGGGTCATTGGCAGTTGCGATCTGATTTCGGAACGGGCGTGGCGATACCGGGAAGGCCAGCCTTCGGCGCTGATCGCAATCCCCGAAAGCACTGCCGAACGCGAGCACGAAGCGCGCACCGAGCTCCTGGAACACCTGTCCGAATTTGATGACTGGCTTCTCGAGGAACTGATCGAGGACCGCGAGCCATCCAGTGATGCCCTCTATGCCATTTCATCACGGGTTCTCAGGGAAAACAGGATTATTCCAGTCCTGATCGGTGCCGCAAGTCACGGCAACGGCATGATGAGGCTGATGAAGGCGCTGCGCCACGAGGCGCCGCCGGTAGGGGTTCTTCGGCAGCGTCTCGCTCCTACGGGAATTGTCGATGAAGGCAAGCTGGTGGCCGTGAGCTTCCATGCCTATCATCGCCAGAATGTCGGCAAGACGGTGCTCGTGCGCGCACTTGGCGAGGGACTGCGGCAAGGCGCATCACTGGGCGGCTCCAGCCTCGGCGCCGTACAAAATCTCGCAAACGGGCGGTCCAATTTGGCGGTTCTGCCTGCGCCGGGGGATGTCTTCGCGACGGTCAAGTCCGACCACCTGCCCGTCCCTTCGCTGTTGACCTCCGGCGCGGTGGTCGCCCCGCCTGAGTGGACGGAACCACCCAACCCGATGCTTGAAAGAATCCTAATTCCGGGCAGCGAGCGCGATGAAAACAAACTTTCCGAAACGCTGGCGAAACTTTCCGAGACGGATCGCGGTCTGGAAGTCTTGCAGGAGGAAGGCACGGGCGCTCAACTCGTCCGCGCCCAGGGGCCGGTGCATCTGCGTGATCTCTGCCGAACGCTGTCCGATGTCTTTCACATCTCCGTGACCGACCGAACGCCCAGCCCAATCTACCGCGAGACGATCACGAAACCATCGGAGGTTCATTACCGCCATCGCAAACAGACCGGCGGTGCCGGGCAATTCGCGGATGTGAAGTTGAGCATTCACCCCAACGAGCGCGGCCAGGGCTTCACCTTTGGCGAAACCATCAAGGGCGGCGCCGTTCCGCGCAATTACATCCCTGCCGTCGAAGCGGGCGCGCGCGAAGCGATGGAGAAAGGACCGCTAGGCTTCGAAGTCATCGATGTCGGCGTAACGCTGTTAGATGGTCAGCACCATACCGTCGACAGTTCGGAACACGCCTTCCGGACTGCGTCGAAAATGGGGGTGCGACAGGCGCTTTCCGAAGGATCGACGGTCTTGATGCAACCGGTCTTCCGCAGCGAAATTCACATTCCGTCTATCTATTCCGGCAGCCTTGTCCAGATCGTCGCCGCTCTCAACGGTCAGGTTCTCGGCTTCGACCGTGATGAAACCACCAAGGGATGGGACATCTTCCGGGCGCTCGTTCCGGGTGGCGCACTTAACGATCTGGCGCGGGCTCTGCGTTCGGCGACGCAGGGCATTGGTTATTTTTCCAAGACCTTCGATCACTTCGAGGAGCTATACGGCAAGGAAGCGGACGCCATCGTGAGGGCAAACGAGAAACCAGGCACCGCACACTGAAACGTTCGCGCCACTTCATGCTCGTTCACAGAGCCGCGCTCATGTCGACGTCCCGACCTTGACCTCATCCTGCCCTACAATCCCGCCGGTCTGGAAGGCGGCGCATATGACATCGCCGCGCAAGCATCGGCCGCATGGGAAGCCGCTGTCTGCTGGGAGGACGAATACGCGATCAAGCGGATTGCCGAAGTTCGAGCGGTCTAGGCAACGGCACCAACGAGGCGGCCGCACGAAACATCGGAAATTGCCTGCCAGCTATTGCCCGTTGGCTAGCCGACGCCAAGCGTTTGCTTTCTTCCGGTCCCGCAGTCTGTCCGAAAACTCTAAATGGAGTCATTCGCCAGCAGATGCCGTGCCAGAAAATCTCTGGCTTTGATGAAGCTCCACGTTTTCGGCGCATTCGCCAGTGGGCCGCCCTCATCAAGGACGTCGCTCAGTGGATACGCGAGGAGTTGAGCGGCTTCGTTTCGATCTGGCGCACTTTGAGCGCCTTCTACAATATCGGCGGCTGTCGATTTGCTGACTGTCAACAGGAATAGTTCCGGGTGGCAGAAGACAGGATCGTAAGCGAGGCCAATTGCAAACTATGCAGAGCGAGTAAGATCAGAGACAGCAATTTCCTCTGCGATCTCACGAGCAACTTCCTGGAATAGATCGACCGTATCAAAGCCTTTACCGGGTTCAGCATAGCCTCCGATAAGATAGAGCCCGCCAGGATTCTGATCCGCCGCAAGGCTTCTCTTCGTGACGATGACACTGTCGTCTGCTGTCAAGACAACAGCAGTCATTCCGAGCGGATCAGCTCGTGCCGCGTGCGGATACACATCACCAAATCTGGGGTCGCGTGTTGCAACATATGCAGAAAACGATGTGCTATTTGCAGCAACAACTAAGCGGCCATCTTCAATCCGATGATCTGCCATGCGGAGCAAAGCCCCGTCGAAGGCGGCAGAATTCTTAATGAGGAGAGCTTCCCAACTTGCTTTCCTCGTCTTTTCCACAGCTTCAGAAAACTGAAAATTTCCGAAAACACGGCATTCGATCTGATCAACCGGGATGCTAAATGACTGGTCTTCAAGCACGGCATTCTCGTCATTCTGGAGTTCTTGGCAGACGATCCGAAGCTCCGGGGTGGCGCATTGCAGGAACTGCCGACGGAAGGAAATGTTTCTGCGGTGAATATCCCTCACGCGTCGCTCGTGTTCGGGCATCACGATCGGATGGAAGTCACCGCTGATCTGTTGGGTGAAAAAGGCCGCTCGACAGAATCCATCCCCTACGCCGATATCGTGGCATTCACATGCCTCAAGGCGTTTGCCTTTGATCATCGGCGTGAGCGCAAAGATGCGCACGATCTCGTCTACTGCCTCGAACACGGAGAAGGCGGGCTCGCCGGTGCAATCGCCAAATTCCAAGAGGCTCTGAAAGGCAACGATCGGGAGGTAATCGAACGTGCCCTGACGCTATTGCTCACCCGTTTTTGTGATCCCGAGCCAGACGAAGGCTACCTGCGCGAAGGCAACGTTGCCGTGGCGCAGTTCGAAATTGAAGGTGCTGCAGACGACACGGAAATCAGAGAAGCCCGGATTTTGCGCCAGCGTGCCGTTAATGATCCCATGCTCGAGTTTTTAAGCGCGCTTGGTATTGCGTCCAAGTGATGCTCGGAGCGCGGGATCTCGTTACTTGGATGAAGTTATCAGGTCAACGCGGGCATTTTGCACGGCGATGATCGCCCACCGCTTCGCAGGTTATGGCGTTGCCGATGAAGATCTCAAACGCACTTCTTAGCTGACACCTTGACCGCAGGACCATTGTTCCATCGGCAAAAACAACGCATTCAAGGCGTCGTCATCGGTCCGGTTTGGGCGGCATCAATTTGCCGAACTCCATCGGAAATGGAAATATGATCGTCGAGGTCTTTTCGCCGGCGATGACGTTCAATGTACTCAAATAACGAAGTTGCATGGCCTCGGGTTGCCTGGCGAGGATTTCGGCTGCTTCAAGCAGTTTGGCTGCAGCCTGCTGCTCGCCTTCGGCATTGATGATCTTGGCGCGCCGCTCGCGCTCGGCTTCCGCCTGACGGGCAATTGCGCGGATCATCGATTCGTTGATGTCGACATGTTTGATCTCCACATTGGCGACCTTGATGCCCCAGGCATCGGTCTGGGCGTCGAGGATTTCCTGAATGTCGATGTTGAGCCTGTCGCGTTCCGCCAGCATCTCGTCGAGGTCATGCTTGCCGAGCACCGAGCGCAGTGTCGTCTGGGCGAGCTGGCTCGTCGCCATCATGAAGTCCTCGACCTGGATCGTCGACCTCTCGGGATCGACGACCCTAAAATAGATCACCGCGCTGACGCGGACCGAAACATTGTCATGCGAAATGACATCCTGGCCGGGCACGTCGAGCACCCGCGTGCGCAGGTCGACCCGCATCATCTGCTGGACATAGGGGATGAGCAGGATCAAGCCGGGGCCCTTTACACCGGTGAAACGGCCAAGCGTGAAAACCACGCCGCGTTCGTATTCCCGCAGGATCTTGATCGCAGATGCGACGACGACGAGCAGAATAAAGATGATCACAAGATAGAAGGCGAGATCTGCAAACATGCCCATGACTATTCCTCCTGCATTCTGAAGGCCGTTAGGCCTCCTGCGAACTGCGGACCACTTCGAGCGTCAACCCATCCCGGCCGGTCACTTTTACGCCGTCGCCGGCGGCAAGCGGCTCAGTTGAAACGGCCTTCCAGCGCTCGCCATGGGCGATGACGTAGCCCGAGATGCCCGTCCAGCTGTCGACCTTGCCTGAAATTCCGATCATCTGCTCGCCGCCGGTGACGACATCGTGCCAGCGCGAGATGAAGGCGAGACGGGCAATGAGAAGGCTAACAGCGAGGCAGGCGACGGCGATTGCGCCAAGCACCGACCAGGAAACCTTAAGCCCGGGTATGTCCGTGTCGAACAAGATGGTAGCGCCGAGCACCAGTGCGATGCCGCCGCCGACGCCGAGTGCGCCGAAGGACGGCGAATGCGCCTCGGCCACCGTCAGACCCACGCCGAGAATAATCAGCCCGAGGCCCGCAAAACTCACCGGCAGCAAGGCCAAAGCATAGAGACCAAGCAGCAGGCAGATGCCGCCGATCGTTCCCGGCACCAGCGTCCCGGGCGTCAGAAATTCAAAGATCAAGCCGTAGATACCGACCATCATCAAGATCAGCGCGATGTTCGGATCGGTGATCACCGAAAGCAGGCGGGTTCGCCAGTCAGGTTCAAGTTCCTGGACGATGAGACCCGACGTTTCGAGCCGGACATCCGTTTGACCGACCCGCACGACCCGGCCCTGCGCCTGTGCCAGGAGATCGTTTATATCAGCCGCCGTGAAATCTATGACCTTCTCACGCAGAGCTGCGGCGGAGGAAAGGCTCGCGGCCTCGCGCACGGCGCGCTCCGCCCAGTCGGCGTTACGATTGCGCAGTTCTGCAAGCCCGCGGATATAAGCCACCGCATCGTTGATCGCCTTCGCCTCGCCGGCATCGCGCGGCACTTGCCGCTGCTTGCCGGTCGTATCAGGGCTATCGTTCCGGTCACCATCGGATGGTCGGCCGCCAAGTGCAATCGGCGTCGCCGCACCCAGATTGGTGCCCGGTGCCATTGCCGCGATATGGCTTGCGTAAAGAATATAGGTGCCGGCGCTGGCGGCTCGTGCTCCGCTGGGTGCAACGAAACTTGCGACCGGTATCGAGGAGGCAAGGATCGCACGAATGATGTCGCGCATCGACGTGTCGAGACCGCCGGGCGTGTCGATCTGCAGGACAACCAGGCTGGCGCCACGTTCATTGGCCCGTTGAAGGCCGCGTCTTACATAGTCGGCCGTCGCCGGGCCAATCGCCCCGTTCACCTTCAGGACTATAGCGACACGCTCAGCTTCGGATGCGGGTGTCGCCAGACCCAAAGCCCAGAACAACGTCAGCAGCAAAGCAAGGATTGACGGCATCCACCGCCAAAGCTCCAAACGCCACACAATCGTCCGCCGGACTCTCATATTCTGAAATATATGGCAGAACTGCGAAACGGTAAGAGACAAGTCTTTTCTCTGCGCCGCGTCGAGCGCGGCTGGAAACATTCGTGATCTGAGCCTCCGGAGAATTTGACTACGATGCACCCCGCTTTTCGGGGATTTTCGTATTCGGCTCAGCGCCATGGGCATTCGTATCGCCCGGCATAGATAGCCCGGTGGTGATTTGCCTTTCGTAGAAGTGCGGCGGGTCGCTTATGAGCCCCAGCCCCTAACGCAAACATCGCGGAGTGTCGTGATCGACGGTTCGTATCCCTCACTTTCTTGACGTTTGATTTTACGACGGGGTTTCCTCACGATTTCGTCCGAGACATTCGGTGTGAAGCATGCCCGTTAGCCGAAGTTAGGAAAACGCTCGTTTTTCGAACATCGGAGGCATGGCATCATAGTAGCGCATCCTTAGATCTACAGTTGAAACTGACGCGCGGCTGTCTGAAGCATTGGTGTCGGAATCTCGTTGCGCCAACCGTCTTCAAGATTGACAACCGATGGAGAACGCCGATGACCATTGCTGTTACCGTCTTTGAACGGTCACCTGACGGCGGCCAAGGACCGGCGCGCGACATGCCCGTTCGCTGGGCGCTCGAAGAAGTGGGCCAGCCTTACGACGTTCGCCTTGTGTCGTTCCGCGCGATGAAGGAGCCCGCGCACCGCGCGCTTCAGCCTTTCGGGCAAATCCCGACCTATGAAGAAGGCGATCTCGCACTGTTCGAGTCAGGGGCGATCGTGTTCCACATCGCAGAGCGCCATGCGGGCCTGCTGCCGGACAATGCGAATGCCCGCGCTCGCGCGATCAGTTGGATGTTTGCTGCGCTCAACACCGTGGAGCCGCCGATCGTCAACCGCGGCTCCGACGAACCTTGGTACGAGCAGCGTCGGCCTGTCGTCGAGGAAGGAATCCGTAATCGACTGAGCGACCTTTCCAGTCACCTTCGCGATGCCGACTGGCTCGACGGTGTGTTCAGTGCCGGTGACCTACTGATGGTATCGGTGCTGCGCAGGTTGAAAAGTACGGGCATCCTCCATGAATATCACAACCTCTCCGCCTATGTCGCCCGCGGTGAAACGCGGCCCGCCTTCAAGCGGGCTTTCGATGCTCAGTTGGCTGTCTTCACTGCCGCATCGGCCGGCTGAAAAGTCCGCTCTGGATCGATACCGTGAAAACTCCGTCCAGGCTGCCGTGGAGGCCGTGCTTACGCTTAGTGCTGAAATTTCAGACGCGCTACTGGATAGAATCGGCATGATCACGACGGCACCTGTATTGCCGCGATCCCCCTTATCCAATTTAAAAATTCGTAGGGTCGAGGGTTCAAAACTCATCAACAGCAATGCATTCCTCCGTTTGTTAGAAGCTGGTCGGCTTGGCGATGCGATGGAAATATACACAAATTTGCTTTCGCTTCCCTCCTGACCAGGTACCCCTCCGTTGAGGATCAGCCCGGTCAGTTCCGGTGACCGCCGCGAAAGCTTCAGCAGCGCCTGCGTGGCCTCTCGCCTACCTCATGCCGCAATCTGGCATGCTACGTACTTTTGGTGTCTCGTTTCAATCAGCCGCCATGTGGATTCAAGTGGTCACGCCTCGACTTTCAATCGGTCATAACCGTAGTTTCAAACAGTCATTAAAAGAATGAAGCTGTGGGGCTGTATCCAATACTCGTTGAGCAACGCTCAGCCCTCGCCATCCACCTTCATCGGATCCGCGCGATGGCGCTGTGGAATGCTGTGGCCGGCGCAACAGTCTGAGGTCAGACAAAAGCCTTGCCCGGGCGTTGATGAAACAACGTGACATCGCCCCCGAACCGAATAGCACTCACCCCGGCAAATTCGCTATCCATCGGTTTCAACAATCGCGGCAAAGAAATAGCCACCCATCCGCACGGTCTTGATGAGGGTGGGGTTGTGGGGATCGTCCTCGATCTTGTGGCGCAAGCGACTGATGTGGACGTCGATGCTCCGTTCAATGGGACCCGCCAAGCCTGCGTGAGTGGAGGCAAGCAATTCTTCCCGGCTGAGTATCCTGCCGGGGTTTTGACAAAAGACGACGAGCAGGTCGAACTCGGCCGCCGTCACGTCAACCACTGTCCCATCCGGTCGTCGCAACGTGCGTTGCCATGAGTCGAGGCGCCACCGATTGAATCGGAAGGCCTTTGGCAGGCTATGCACCGCGCGATCATGCGATGCCCGGCGCAACACGCTGCGGATCCTGGCAATCATTTCCCTGGTCCCGAAGGGACTGGAAACGCAATCATCGGCTCCGCTTTCGAAAGCGGCAAGGATGATGTCCTCACGCCCTTGCGCAACGACTGCGATGATCGGGATTGTGCTGACGGCGCGGATTTGCCGGCAGAGACGAAGCGCATCTTCGGCCCGGACGACGGCATCGAGGATCATCAAATCAAAAACGTGCCTGTTGATCAGGGCACGCGCCCGCGCAAAGGTGACAGTCGTCGCTATCATGCCCTCGTGGATAACCGCGTCCGATAGCATCTGCCCGGCGTCCCCGCCGCCAGCCGCGATGATGATCTCCGTTTTCTTCTCTCGATGCGGTTTTCCGGTGCCCGATCCCACTCCCGCCGTCCACAGGTTTCATGGCGCGCTATCGGCCAAACGTGCATTGACGGCGCCGACGCTGAAGAAATCGCAGGTTGGGTTGGCGATGCCAACCTGCAATTCTGCGGGTATTGACAGCCGCGCCTCACAAGTCGAGGAATTGGAAACAGGCGCGCTTCAGACGTCAATGACGCGATCTGACTTCGTCAATCGGCAGCCGAGCCCCGCCGCGACAGTTCCCGCTCGGGAAGTGCACGCAGCGGACAATTTCCCGAAAGACGCCGCCGGCAGGCAGCGCAGTCAAGACAGGCAGAGCCGCTGACCCCTGCTTGCGGGAAGGGCGGGCCATTCGACGGTGAAGGCGAAGCATCATCCAAGCTCTTAGTGCTGACCGATCGCGCCACGCTCATGTTCTTCTCCGATTGTCACTGATGGAACGAAGATGCGCGGGTTCGCCTGGGCTTTCCAATTCTGCTTGAAGGGCATCCATGCGAAATCACGATCGATGGGCGCGAAGCAGCGCGGAACGCGGGACATAATTCTTAATACGCAAGGCGCACACGGCATTTGAATTTCCCCAGACACCGTGGGATCGTACGGCTCACGCTCCGCTCAACCCTCGGTGAATGCCCTGTGAAGCCGACCATTGTTATCGGTTCAACGGACGCGGATTTCAGCCTGTTTGCCCGCCATATACTACGGCAGACCGGCTTTGAGACGCTCCTGACGACCAGCGCGAATGAGGCGATCGCCGCGGCAAGGACCGCTGGGGTGCGTGGCGTCGTGATCGATGGCAGGGTGGCAAATGCGGTTTCCGCCTGCGGAAGCTTGAAAGGCGATGCGACGACGGCTGGAGTGAAGGTCATCGCGCTGGTCGGCGCCAACTCCGCCCGGCAACATGCCGATTTCATCAATGCCGGCGCCGACGAAAGCTTCGTGCGGCCGATTTCACCGGACCACCTCTTGCGCGCCTTGCACTCGCTTTCGTCACTGTCCGGCGCTTCGCAGGAGCGATTGTCGTGCGGCGACATCGAAGTGCATGTGCTGGCGCGGCGGGTCTGGAGGCGGGGCGTCGAGTTGCACCTCCCGCGTCTGGAGTTCGCCATTCTGCTGCATCTGCTCAAGGATCCCGGGCGCATCTATCTGAGGCATGAGCTCGCGTCGGCAGCCTGGCCGGCAGGTGTCTTCGTCGATCCAAAAACCATCAACGTTCACATTGGTCGGCTGCGCGAGACACTGACGGCAGTTGCGCCCACCGACCCGATCAGGACGGTTCGCGGTGTCGGCTATGGGCTCGCGGTGACCGGTTGGTCGGAAACGGAGGCCCTGTCAAATGCCCCCTGACACTCAATTCGTCATCGTTGGCGGACGAATTGTCACCGGCGATGGAACCACGCTCCACGAGCGTGGGGTCGTGCGCATCCGCGGAACAAGGATCATCGACGTCGCTCGGGGTGACGCCGATGCCGGAAGCGATGCTGTCCCCCTCAACGCTGCCGGATGCACTGTCATCCCCGGTATCGTCAATGCGCATGCTCATGGGTGCATCCACGGCCCGTCCATGCCGAGCGGGTCGGTGCCCGTCCGGCCCACGGATGTCGACTACTTCAGAAACCGACATCTCCTGTCTGGTACAACAACCCTGCTCAACGTCTGCGGATTGGCGCTGCCAGACGAGATCGATGGCCCCTCGAACCAGCGCCACGCGATGGATATCCATCTGACGACAGCTCATACCACGAGCAATCTGGCCGCAGCGATCGTGATTGATGGCGGCGGATTATCGGAGCGGCACAAGATCGCGCGCATCGACGACATGGTCGACAAAGGCGCAAAGGCACTGGGAGAAGCAGGCGGCGGACAGACGCTCGGTGGCGGGGCGCAGGACTATCGCTTCATACCCGCGGCTATCGAGGCCGCTACGGGAATATCAATCCATCCGAAAGAGGCGCGCGCACTCAAGGAAGCCGTGCTCGGCCGCTATCTCGATCGTGGCTTGCCCGATCTTCCGCGGCTCAATACTCTTCTGATCGAATGCGGTCTCGCCGCTAAGATTGGTGCGTCCGACCTCATCAAGCTGATCCGCGACACGGTGATGCCGCCCGTGGTGCTGTCGCTGAAGGGTTTTGACGAGATCGCGGCAGCGTCTGAACGCCTCGATTTTCCGGCAATCTTTCACAATGCGGCACCCACCGCAGCGACGCTGCTGAAGCTTGCCGAGACATACCCGAAGGCTCGCATGATCGCTGGGCATTCGAACCATCCGATGTTCGCTCCCGAAGAGGCCGTGCGATTTGGGCTGCAACTGAGGAAGCGCGGCGTCGCCATCGACGTCTCAACGCTCGATTGCATCGAAACCCGCTGGCGCAACGACACCGTAAATATCGATGCTCTGGTCGAAGCGGGGCTCGTCGATACCCTATCGACGGACTTTGCCGGCGGCGACTGGGATAGTATTCTGTCGGCCATCCAGCGAATGGTACGAAAAAGCCAGCTCTTGCTGCCGGCCGCAATCGCGCTTGCGACCGGCAACGTCTCGAAAACATTCCCGGAGCTTGCGGCCGATCGTGGCTTGCTGGAAAAGGGCAAACGCGCCGACGTGGTCATCGTTGAGAACCACAATCTCGGTCGTGTCCGTCATGTCGTGGCAAACGGAGAACTGGTGGTATTCAACGGGGCGATGGGGGTTGGGGATTTGCGCGCTTACGCCATGCGAGCGGGCCGTTAGCGGGGCCTCGGACGCCAATCTCGGCGGCCTTGACCGCGTGCGCAATTGGTGTCGACAGCCGAGGGCAATGCCCGCCATTGCGTCAGTTTCATGTGCCGACAAGGAAAGTCGTCGGAATCGGCTCGATATCGTGTCCTAGCCTGGCGCGCGCAGATGCCGTAGAAGTGGGTCTACCTCTCCACCTGCGACGCCGAGAACGCCATCGATGATCGCCTCCTGCTTGGAAGGCGACAGGACATGCCGCGTGACGCGCAAAAACTTCTCTTCTACCGCGTGCCAGTCCATCGGACGCTGGGGATCGCCAGACGGGCCATCCAGGGCCGAGACGTACTTGTGCCGTCGTGTCTCGACAATCACCTTCGCCAGCGTCTCGGCGGGAAAGAGCGCGTCGATCTCAGGATTGACGGTGATCCTCACCTGACGCGCGAGCTCGGTGAGGTCCCGCCGATTGAGAAGGCTCTCACTGATGGGAGCAAGGGCACCACGGCCCTCGATCGCGGCAATGGCGAGGCAATAGGGAAGACTATATTGAATGTCGACAAGGTTTGCGGGCGAAAGCACATTGCCGAGCTTGAGCGCCCAGCCGAAGGTCTCCACCTCCACCGAGACAATGTCGGCGGCCCTCAGTTCGTGAGCCTTCACAAGATCGAAGAGGCGATCGAGCGCCGGGTGTATATAGCGGCAACAGGCATAGGGCTTGAAATAGGTGCCGCAAATTTCAAAGCGCTGCCCCAGTCCTTCCAGTATCCGTTGCCTGTCGTAATAGCCGGGATGATCGAGGAGATCTTCCGGCCCGCTATAGCCGTTGCGAGCGAGGTCGAGAGCCATGAGACCGGTGGCGGCACTCCAGGGAATTCCTTCCTTGACGTCATTGCCCGTGAGCCGGGAGTAGCCTGAACTTCCATTGGCCTGCTGATTGGGGGCAAGCACACCGGCGATCGAAAGCGCCTGCGCGATCAAAGGCGGCTCGACCTTGAAGAGTGACGCCGCTGCCGCAACCGCGGCCAAAGCGGCCCACCGTCCCGACTGCCGGGTCTGAATCCCTTGGGCATTTTGTGCCGCCGCCACTCTGACGCCCACATCATAACCCGAAACGATTGCCGACAGGACGTCATCGGCTGAGACGCCGGCAAACGGCGCCAACGTCAAGACGGTAGGAACAACACAGGCGCCCGGATGTCCGCGCGCTGCGCGGTGTCCGTCGTCCAGGTCGAGCGCCGACGCCGCGGTCGCGTTGGCGATCACGGCTGCGATGGGCATCACGGTCCGATCCGTCATCCAAATGGCGGCCTCGCCTTTGCCGAAAAGCGCGGCAGCGCTGTCACGGGCCGCACGACTGCACTGAAGCGAAGAACCAGCAACGGCCGCCCCGACAAGATCGAGAATGCAACGCAAGGCGGTGTCACGGGTGCTGACCGCGGGCGGAGCTGAGGAGAGAGAATGGACGTGCTCGGCGAGGAGGTGCGTGGTGTACATGGAATCTGTCGGCGTCTTCATCGCTTAGGCAGCCCTTCAGGCGCTTTCCTGCGTGCGAGCGAGATATTTCTCATAGGTCGCTTGCACGGCATAAAGGTCGAGCACCGGCAGGCCCACGCAGGTTACGCAAACCGGCGTGCCCGGCGCTCGGACCCAGTTGGTCGGCGCGGAGAGCTCCCGCACGCCCAGCAGCGGACCGATTTCCTCCAGAGAAAGCGCTTTTCGGGAGAAGTGGAGGGCGATGCTTTGCGAGTTCCTGCGCGAGACCGTCTTGATGTCGTCACAGACGACGGTCCCGCTTTTCAAGGCTCGCTGCAGATAGGTTTCGGGCACTTCGTCTCCGCCAAGATGAAGCGTCACCGCACCCCTGTCCAATTCCTCGTCCTCAAACAGCGGCTGGCGGGCGTTCGTGGCGGTGATCAGAAAGGCGCATTCCTTCAGTCTTTGGTTGTCGGTTACGGCATGAAGCCGAAACGACGTCCGGTCGGCGAAGTCCAACAGCAGTCTTTCCACGCCTTCAATCGATCGGCTACGGATGAAGATGTCTCCGATCAGCTCGGGACAGGCGAAGTTCAGGCACTCGACCACACTTCGGGCGACGGGTCCCGATCCGAAAATGAAGCCCGACACAGGTGTCTGGCTGCGAACAAACAGCTGAACCACCTTCGACGCATAGGTGCCCGTTCTCAGCGCGGAAATCGCCGTCCCGTCGAGTATCGCCAAGGGCCGAAGGGTCCGTTTTTCCAAAAGGACGACAGTCGACGTGGAGCGGGGCAGGCCAAGATGCCGATTGAAGGCGTTTGCGCCAATGATCTTGACGCCACCATGGGTCGGATTGACGCAATAGAGAGCCGACAGCTTCCAGCCGAGGCGCTCGTCGACGAAGTCACGCCTGAACGGGGCGACGCTCTCCCGTTGCCAGAACTCCTCTTCTGGAAGCGAGAGGACGGCCTTTCCTCCGAAAGCCTTTCCGCTTTTGATATCCGCCCAGGCGGCATCTGTGGCCGCATGAATTTCCGCAAGCGTGAGCTCCGCGCCGGCCGACTGCAGGTCCTGGCGGGTGAGAAAGCGGACATTGCTGTCCGTGGTAGTGTCGAACATGTTCTCCTCCAACGACAAGATGTCGTTCCTTGAGGCAGAACCTAACACCTGCCTGCAGACCGCTAGATCAAGCTTTGATGAAGCTTGCGCATTGTCGATAACGAGCAGGCAAAGTTTCGGCGACGTTTGAGCACGCCCGCCGGAGCTGGTCGGCCGGAATTTGGCGCGCCTGCGTCGCGAAAAGGGTCTGATGCAGGAGGAGGTCGAATCGCGGTCAGGCTTCAGCCAGCAGTATTTGAGTGGTCTGGAGAGAGGGAAGCCCCAATCCAACGGTCGTGACGCTCTATGAACTCGCCCAGGCGCTCGAGGTCAGTTACGTCAAACGTGTCCGCATCGACGATGCCGCGGCAGGAATGAAATCTCAACGCCTTGGCTTGGTCCCAGGGGACAGGCGAACCTGCCTGTCCGCGAGTAAAACGCGATGCTCGGCCATCGGGATCAGGCGCCGAACCTCAGGCAGTCGAGCGGGGTCGATTTCCGCCACAAGAACGCAGACGTCGTTTTCGGCCCGCGCGACAATCTGCCCCCACGGATCGCACACCATGGAATGACCGAAGGTCCGGCGGAGCTCTCCGTCCGGCATCGCATAGCGTCCGCACTGTCCGCAGGCCGCGAAATAGGCTTGGAATTCGATCGCGCGTGCCCGACACAGCACCTCCCAATGAGCCTGCCCGGTCTGGTGGGTGAAAGCGGCGGGCAGGACGAAGATATCGACCTTTTCCTCCGCGAGGCGATCGAACAGCCGCGAAAAACGCAGGTCGTAGCAGATTGCACAGCCGATCCGATGGCCGTCGAGTTCATAGATGAACAGGTCGCGCCCTGGCGCCACGGCCGCAGACTCGGAATAGGTCTTTCCATCGGGCGCGGTAATGTCGAAGAGATGGATTTTTCGGTAGAGGCCGACCTGCTCGCCCTTGGCGTTGAACACGACGGTGGTGTTGTAGACACGGTGATCCTGGCCGCGGCGCTCCATCAGGCTACCGGCATGGATCCAGACCGCGTTATCCTTTGCGAACTGCTGAACGAGGACATATGCTTCGCCACCTGGTACGCGGTCCGCCGCGCGCCTCTTGTCGGCGATCGTCCCGCCAAGCCAGTCGAAATGTTCCGGCAGCACGATCAGATCGGGTCTGCCGATCATAGCCTCGCGCATCAGCCGCTCGGCTTCGGCAAGATTATGGGCCCGATCGGGCTGCGAACTCATTTGAACGAGGGCGATTTTCAAGACCTCGGCTCCTGGTCAAAGTCGAAGATCGACCGACCGGAGGCCAAATGAGACCGGACCGTCACCGAGCGCTTCTGGCGCTCCAATGCCGCGTCAGCAAGGATTCGCATGCGGTCGCGATCGGCCACGAACACACCTTCATTGTCCGCAAGCACCCCATAGCCAGGCAGAACCGCGGCCGCGCCGCACGCAATTGGAACATTGAGCGAGCCGCCAATCTGAAACTGGCGGTTCGTGGTTTTGGCGGAGACGCCGCGACACCAGACGGGAACGCCGGTGGCGATGATCTCATCGACGTCGGTGCAAGGACCATCGATGACGATGCCTGCAGCCCCCTTGGCTTTCGCGGCGGCAGCGACACCGCCTCCGACACAGGCGATATCGTCGCGATCGACGCGCGAGATCACCAGGATGTCGCCCGGCAACAAGAGATCGATCGCCTTGTAGATGATGACGCCGTCACGGCCGGGAGCCGCAACGGTGAAGGCGGCACCAGCCACACGGGCAGGAAATAGGGGTCGGATATCACCGCCGACAAATCCCAGGTGCTCGACATGGCCGATGGTCGCAGTATCAACCGATGACAGCCGCTCGATCAGGTCAGCGGGCAGGGGAGGGCTTCTGTCGATCATCTGATAGAACGCTGTCATCGATTGGGCTTTCTTGCTGTTCGGCCGGTGATGCCTGGATCGGCTCAGACCGGCCGCTCGCCGGAAGTGGTGGTGCGATGCATGATCCGGATGGACGCGGGATCGAAGGAGTCGCGGCGGTGCATGGTGCAACGATTGTCCCACATCATGATGTCGCCCTCGTCCCATTGCTGCACGAAGATATGCTTCGTGTTCGTCGTGTGATCCCACAGTTCGGCGAGCAGCGCGTCGCTCTCATCGCGGCTCATGCCCACGATCCACGCGCCTTCCGTCGTTCCGCCGAGGTAAAGCGCCTTACGGCCGGTCTCACCATGTGTGCGCACCAACGGATGCACGATGCCGCTCCATTCGCGGAAGTCCTGGCTTTTCGGCGTGGACTTGCCAAGCCTGAGTTTGCCGGTCTTGTCGTAGACGTTCTGGAAGAAGATCTGGCGCCCATCGACGGCGTTCTTTAGCGGCGCCGGCAGCGTGTCATAAGCGATATAGGTCGAGAGGAAATAGGTGTCGCCGCCTAACGGCGGAACAGCGACGGCACGCAGGATGGCGCCTGCCGGCGGGCGTTCGTAGAACCACGTATCGGTGTGCCACGTCGCCTCGCTATTGCCCATCGCGCCGCTTGGCTTGCCGTCCTTCATCGCATTGCTAATGACCAGGATTTCCGGGTGTGTCGGATGCCCGCCTTCTTGCAACTGCTTGGGATGGATGACGAACTCGCCGAAGTGACGCGAGAACTGCACCTGCTGGGCGTCGGTGATGCCGGCCTTCTTGAAACGGACGACGCCATATTGCAGCCAGAACTTTCGCACCGCGGCGATGTCGTCGGCGTCATAGTCATTGAAGTCGAAACCCTCGATATCGCCGCAGACATTGCTGGCATGCTGAACGGCGCGAAGCCTTATTTTGGTGAGCATTCCTAAAACTCCTGTTGCTGACCTTCCGCTAAGGTCGCGATGATCGTAGGGCAGGCGAGGGGAGCATCGCCAATATCGATTGGATTGGATTGATAGGCGTGGCGTATCGATCGCCATCGGCTATTCCGGCAGGACCTGGATGTCGTCCGGGTCGATAGAAAGCGCGACGACGTCGCCCATAACTGGAAGTGAGGCCGACAGCGATGAGCGTGTGAGCACCGTCAAGACGACATGCGGGTCGATCTCGACCGCGAGCTCCAGCGACGGACCGAGATTGATGACCCGGCGGACGGTTCCGGACAGACGATTGACGCCGCCCCCGCCGGGGCCAGTGTTGTTCAGCACCGCGATGTCTTCGGGCCGGATGCAGCAGAAGCCGGCTTGCTGACGGTGCGGCGGGCGCTTCGCCCGCAAGCTGATCGCGCTCCCGGCCAGGTGAAGGTCGAGGGTGGCTTCCTGCTCGCTCGTCCCTTCAATGGTGAGGATGTTCGATTTCCCGATAAAATCCGCCACGAATGAGCTCGCCGGATGACGGTAGATCGAAGCAGGCCCGCCCGTTTGGGCAATGGCCCCCTGCCACATCACCACGATCCGGTCGGACATCGCCATCGCTTCTTCCTGGTCGTGCGTCACGTAGACGAACGTCATGCCGAGTTGCTGCTGGAGTTCCTTCAGTTCGAGCCGCATGGCCTCTCGAAGCTTCAGATCGAGATTCGAGAGCGGCTCGTCGAGGAGCAGGACGGATGGGCGTGGCGCGATGGCACGTGCCAGAGCGACGCGTTGCTGCTGTCCACCCGACAATTCCCTCGGATAGCGCGCGCCGTAGTCTTCAAGATGAACACTTCGCAGTGCCGATGCCACGCCGCTTTCGATCTCCGATCTCGCCGCGCCTTTCATCTTGAGGCCAAAACCGACGTTGTCGGCGACCGTCATGTGCGGAAAGAGCGCGTAGTTCTGGAACACCAAGCCGATATTTCGCCGTTCTGGTGGAACGCGGCCCTGGCTCCTCCCGCGGATCCTGATATCGCCGAACGACGGCTGGTTGAAGCCGGCGATCATGTTGAGCGTCGTCGTCTTCCCGCAGCCGGAAGGTCCGAGAATACTGACGAACTCACCCTGCGGGATCTGCAGGCTGATGTCCTTCACAACCGAGATCGCCCCGAAGGACTTGCTGACGGAGACGAGTTCAATATCGATGCTGCTCATTTGCTGCCACCATGGAGTTTGACGGAAAATCCGCCGATCTTTTCAAAAAGGAAGATCACCGCGAGGATGAAAATCATCGACGCGACATTGACCGCCGCCATCACCGGATCGAGGCTGTATTCGAGGTAGTTGATGACGGTGATCGGCAGCGTCGTATCGCCTGGTCGAACCAGGAACACCGACAGCGGAATGTTGTTGAAGGAAATGATGAAGGCGAAGGTCATTCCCGACAGCACACCAGGCCTGATCGCTGGCAAAAGAATGTGCTGCACCCGCTGGCGCTTGTTCGCCCCCAGGATCTGACCCGCCCGATCCAGATTCCGGTCGAAGTTCGCAATAGACGTCGCCACCATTCTCACGACGAAGGGCAGTGCGAGGACGATGTGGGCGGCGATGAGCGCAGGCGTGCCAAGGAAGGACTGCAGCCCGACCAGCGACAGGAACAGGACGATCGCGACGCCTTTGACGATCTGCGGCACCGACAGCGGCAAGAGAAGCACCGACATCGCCGCCTCACTGCCGCGGATCTTTTCATAGACGACGGCATAGGCTGCCATGACGCCGATGATGCCGCTGACGATAGAGACGATCACCGCGATCTTGACGCTCAGCAGAAAGGGCAAGAGCCAGCGCTCCGAGACAAGGTCGCCGTACCACCGTGCCGTCCACTCCCACGGCCGGAACGTCACCGCGGAGGTCGGGCTGAACGAGGCCGCTATGACGACGGCAAGTGGCAGCGTGATGAAGGTGAGGACGCCGGCCAGCATCAGCCGGAAGAGAACCGAGAGGAGCCAGTTCATGCCGTGGTCCTCCCGGCGCCGCTTCGCCTGATACGGTGCAGCGCTTCAAACCGGACGCCAACGAACGAGATCACCAGCATCAGAAGGAGAAGCGCGTTGGCCATGACGGCGGCAAAGGGCCAGTCGACGTAGAAGAGGACCTGCTCGGAGATCATCGTTGCCAGGACTTTGAAACCGGCGCCGCCGAGGAGTGCGGGTGTCGCGTAAGCGCTCGCGGCCATGGTGAACGAAAGCAGCAGCGAGCTGACAATTCCCGGAACGGAAAGCGGAACGATGACGTGGCGGACGACGGAGACGCGCGAGGCACCGAGCATCTGCGCCGCGCGCTCGAGACTTTCGTCGATGCCCTGGATGCTGGTCATCAGCGAGAGAATGCCGAACGGCAACACGACGTGGGTCAGACCGACGACGACCGCAAAGAGATTCTTCGAAAGCGGAAGCGGGGACGAAATGAGACCGAGGTCAAGGAGAACATCGTTGATGAAGCCGCGATCTTCCAGGATGATGAGCCATCCGTAGGTCCGCAACACCACGCCCGCAAGTTCAGGTGCCAGCGCAAGGGCAAAGACGACCGCGCGCCACCGGCTCCTGGAACGAGCCAGAAAATAGGCGACCGGATACCCCAACACAGTAACCGCGATCGCGACGAGTCCGGACATGACGGCGGTGCGACAGAATCCTGCAACCGAAAGCCCGTCGGTGAAAAATCGTCGGTAGCTCTCGACGGAAAATCCGCCGACTTCCTCTTGTGAAAAGCTGATGCCGATCATCAGTCCCATCGGAAGCGCGAAGAAGACGCTCAGGAATAGGGCAGCTGGCGACAAAGCCATGTAGCTGTAGGATCTTCTGATCGGAGAAAGAGAGGCCGCAGGCACCGCAAGTGTGATGGTGTTCATCGCGGGCCTCTCAGTCTGCCTGCGGAACGACATCGCGGTCCCACTGCTCGGCCCAGCGTGGCAGGCGCTCGGCGACGAGCGACAGGTCCGGAAGGAGCAGGGTCTTGAGGTCAGCTTCCGAGGTGATCTGCCGCGCGCGAATTGTTTCGGGGACCTCTACGTCGGTTCGCGCGCTCCCGACTTTGTAGCCACCGATCCACGCTTCCTGACTTGTCTTTTCCAGGAAGAAATCGATGAACTTCATGGCCGATTGCTTGTTTTGTGCACCCACGGGCACGTTGAGCGTGGCGATGAGGGGAATGCTGCCTTCCTTGGGACGGATGTAGTCAACGGGCAAGCCGGCATCGACGAGGAGTTGAGCGCGGCCGTTCCAGAAAGGCATGGCCCAGACCGTGCCGTCCTTGATGTAGCTTTCGAGAATCGCAGACGATTGTTCGAATCCGATGGATTGCCTGGCGACAGCTTCCATGGCCTTGAAACCCGGATCGAGATTGTCGACAAGGTCGCCACCGTTGATCACGGACATCATCTCCACGAGGTAGATGGCCATGATGTTCTGAAACGTCGGCAGCACGATCCTGCCCTTCAACTCCGGGGCGAGGAGCGCCGACCAGGAGGACGGCGTAGCAAGCTTGTCCTTCCGGTAGAGGAGCGACATGTACTGCACTTCGTGCACCGCACCACAGGGACCAGCCGCGGCCGCCAATCTCGGCATGAGCTTGGCAAGGTTCGGAATCGTGGCCACGTCAAGTTTCTCCAGCACGCCGTCGCGGCAGCCCTGCAGCGACTGCGAAGCGGTCATGACGACGACATCGAACCCCGGTCGGCCCCCGGTCGCCTTGATCTTCGCATAGTCCTGCGACGCCGAGCCGACCGGATCATAAATGACATCGATACCGAACTTGGCCTCGAACGGTGCAATGATCGCTTTTTCTATGATCTCCTCGTAGGGGCCGCCGTAGCTGTTGACCACAACCGTTTCTGCTCGCAGAGGGGTGGACAGGATTGCTGTCATGATCGCCGAGAGCAGAATCCGGCTTTGCTTTGTTCCCATGGCTTGTCTCGCTTTTTGTGTTGTTGCCGCGGGGATGGTGGACAGCAGGCGGTCGAGGGTCCAATAGTGATCGTCGAGGATTATTGCCCCGCAGCTATCAATCGGGGCCATCGCGATTTTCTCCCGACAATGGCAGCGATGACGATTTCGCATTCACAGGGTGGTTTTCTCGAAGCTTGGCGGCGCATCCTGTTTAGCGTTGTCTTCCCGCGGATCGCTATCGGTCGAATATCCGTGCAATGAAAATGGTCGCTGCCCGGCCAAAGCCCAGCTTTCGCCGCGCGCGGTGCTCTGCCTGGTATGAGCGAGACGAGGAAGGACGGGCTTCGGAACGGCGATGATCGCCGGTACCAGAGGCGGAACCGTGCGGCACCATCTCGATGAAGCTGGCAAAACGCTCCAGCGCGATGTCGATGGCGCAATTCGGGGCCAACACCAGGATCGCGACGCTCTGATCGTTGCTTCGCAACATCATCGCTTTACGGCGACCATCAGCCACCTTATATATTCTTCTCAAGGAGAATGATTATGGTCACTGTCTCACACGCCTATACGCCTGCCGAGGCCGCCGCTGTCAGCGAGATTGCGATAAAGTCGGTGCACAACGCGATCGACAAGCGGATTGTCGCCAATCGTCCGTCCAGCACCGAGGGCCGAGCTCTTACTGAAGAGGATCTGCTTCGCTTGAAGCTCTGGTACGGCGTTGGATCGATCCTATCTGCCGAGCGCCGTAAACGACTGTTCGACACCATCGATGAGAACCCCGGCGCCGATACCGTAAGGGCGGACGATTACCTTATCATCGACGTCGCGCGGGCGAGGGAGCAATTGGCCACGCGCGCCGAGGCGCTTCGAGAGGCTGAAAAATTGATCCAGAGCGTCAAAGGAGTTGTCGGCGGCGAACCGGTTTTTAAGGGAACCCGCGTTCCCGTGCGAGCAATCGCCGCGATGAAGGCCCAAGGCGCGAGCACCGAGGAAATCGTCGAAGGCTATCCTTCGCTGACGGGGCGAATGGTGGAGCTTGCTGACATCTGGACTGCAGCCCATCCCGTTCGGGGACGGCCACGCAAACTTTCGGAGTTGGGCTTGACGGTGAAGTCGGAAAAGCGTCTTCGGCTCGGAAATGAGCGCGTTCCACAGTTGTCGGATAAGCCCTCTTGAAATTTCTGATCGACGAATGCCTCCACACATCACTCGTGGCCGTGGCTCAAGATCACGGCCACGATTGTTTTCACTTAACTGGTCGGGGCTAAGCGGCGGGACCGGCTGGGACCCCCAAGGCGCTTTCCAAAGCCTCATTTTGCGCCAATCCGGGACAGATCGATCCGCATTTCCGCTGCTCCGACACGACCGCTATTCTCGCTCTCCTTGAGCGTCGAAGAGGCTGGCGCGGTGTCGGTGTCGGTATCGGTATCGGTATCGGTATCGAGGTCTTGTTCGACCACGGGTGGGACAATCATTTTCACAGATACGCCAGGATCCTCGGCCCGAAAGACGCTCACGCCCTCGAACTCCCCGGTCTTCCAGGCATAGACGGCATCCTCGAATATCTGCGGAAAGACTTGCCTGTCGGTGGGATTGCCGTACCACTTGGCGACGATCCTCACCACTTTGGCAAACATCCCCGTGCCGAGGCGCAGATTCTCACAAGCGTGGACAAGATCAGACTTAAGCTCAGAGACATCCTTGACGCCGACTCCGGCCGGGACCTGCGTAATCCCGACGCGGACCACGGCCTGGCCGACATATTGGCGGATAAGCTCCATCGCCTCGTCCGGCGTTTTCGCCTTCGGGACGAGGATCAGCCGGCCACCGGCTTTGACGGTAACCGCCAACGGGTCGGAGGAGCCGGCCCTCTGGACGAATTGCTCGACAATGGCAGGCGTCAACGAGGGATCGGCGCATTTTTGTATCATCGTGGCATCGAGCATGACTACCTCCCGAGTTCAGGTGTTGAATGAAATGACGAGCGGTTTGGCGAAGAGGCGCGCAAAGGCCCTGGCACTGGCCCGCTGGATGGCGACGATCGAAGTATTCGCGGTCCACCAGCCATTGCCGACGGCGACGACGACATCGGGATCGTGCGACATGGATTGCAGGAGGGGCCAGGCAACGAGCAGTTCGTAGCAGATCAGCGGCGCGACCTTGTAGCCGTTAAGGACGACAACCGGGTTTGCAAAAAAGTCCGCCCGAGCGCCTTTGCTATCGCCCCACCACGGCTGCCACATCGAGCCGGGGACAGGCATGCGCTCACGATAAAGGACGCGACCGCCTCCGGCGGACACCGCCACCAAAACATTGTCATAGCCATCGGCGCCGACAACGGACGCGCCGGCGACCACCGTCACGGGACTGCCGGCCAGGGCCCGGGTCCATAGCCGCTCGACGGTGGGCGTCCAGAAGCCCAACGCACTTTCCGGCAGGACGATGTAGGCGACACCATCGCCCGCCGCCTTTTGTACCGTTGCGATCAGGTCACGCTGTCGCTGAAGACCGGCCTCTCGTCCGAGCGAAGCACCCATTTGCCAATCGACGCCGCGCCATGACTGAGGTACGTCTGGATCGGTCCAGGTTGCGGCGGAACAAGCCCATGCGCCTGCCAAGGCGACCGCGACAGCCGGCCAGATGCGGGTTACGAGGCCGATCAGGCCGGCTGTCGTGGCAGCCAGTCCCCACCACCCCCATCCCGGAAAAAGAACGCCCGCCGCCGTAATCGGATGCGCCCACCCGGTTATACCGAAAGGGGGTAGCGCCATCAGGATGCCAGCGGCCACGTAGCGATGGGGTCTCTTGGTGCGAACCGATGTCCAAAGCAGCGTGTGGACGCCGAAAAAGCTGACCGATGCCGCGAGCCAGAGCAGCAGTCCTGGCAAAAGGTCGGACGAATAGAAGGTGGCGACCCCTTGCGGCAGCCCATGTGATGCCGCGAGGAAATATGCCGCAGAGACCAGCCCGGCCGCCATCCGGTTGGGTGCATGGGTCCATAATACAGGAAAGGCGAGGGCGGCTGGTAGGAGAAGAACCTGGCCGCTCCATCCGATCAAGGCGGCGGCGAGGGCTACGCCGATCAGCGCTGCGGTACCCACGTGGTCACGGCGCATAGGTGAGCACCTTCTGCGCCAGACCGAGGATGCCGGACACGGGTAACGGACCGAAATAGCGGGAATCGTAGGAGCCCGCGAAACCGGAATGCAAAAAGACGTGTCCCGCTGGCACGGTGCCACTCGCAAAAGCAGAAAGAGGTCGACCCTTTCCATCTGCTTTCGCGACTGCCGAATGTGCCACGGTGATACCATCGACGAACATGGCTGAGCTGATCTCCACCCTTTGACCCTCGGTGGCGATCACCATTTTTATCAGCGGGGCAAAATCGCCTGGGCACGAACCGGAGCGCAGATAGCCGCGTTGTCGGGCCTCGCGCATCCTGTCGTTTTCCGGCGGGCAGATGAAGACGACGTCACCGACGGTGGGGGACCGATCGAGTGCTGCGACGCGCCAGAGGCCGAGCGGTTCGCTTGGCGTCATATTGATGCGGAACCCGCCGGCCGCGGCGACGATGAACAAGACAAGCGCGAGCAAGGCTGCGGCCAATAATGGCGTCGCGGCGGGGCGAATTTGTTCGTGTGTCGGGCGCTGGCGCGTGATTGTGGGGATCATTTCAGTGAAAATCCCTGGCTCCTGGTCTGCCGCAAGGTCTCGGCCTGCTTCAGCGCCTCGGTCGTCTTCTCATGAGCGGAGAGCTGCTGGATGGACCGCATCGAATTCCAGGCGATTTCTACCTCCGCCTTTTGCGCGGGGTTCATCCCTGCCGTGACGGACTTGAAGGTTTCTCCGCTCGGATCCTTCGACGCGATGCCGAGGAAGGTCCGTTCGCCGAACCGTTCGGAGACGGCCTTGGCGAACCCATCGAGTTCGGCCTTCACCATTTTGTCGGCAAGCGCATATTCGAGACCGGCGGGAAGATCATTGCGGTCGATCGCATCACGCACGCGCTCGAGCGTTTGCTTTGCGGACGCAGAAAGCGCCGGAATGTCGACCGAGACTTGCCGGCGGACCGCGCGTTCCTCGGTCTCATGCTTGCGTTCGACCTCGGCCCGCTGGCGAAGATATCGTTCGAGATTACGGGCCAGGGCCGGCACGTTGGCGATCGCCCGTTCGCGGTCCTGCTTGTCGCCCCGGTTGGCGAACACGCCCGTCTTACCTCTCAATGCACCGAAGCGCTCCGGTTCGCCGGCGAGCTTCGCCAGCGTGGTTTTGGCGATCGCCTGATCCTTGAGCATCGCCTCGACATTGGCCGCCTTGAAGGCACTTTCCGGCTGGGCGTAGACGAGATGGAATCGCGCGGAGACATCCTCCCATTGTTTTTTGAGGCCGGGATCGGCTGCGAGCTTGTCCTCGACGGACTGATCGATGGATTTTGAGAAAGTGGAAATGCCAGATACCATCGGCTTGGACTCCTTGGCGTTCAGGTTGGGTGATGTTTTGGCGTTGGCGGCGCGTCCGAGTTTCACGCCAATCGCCGCCAGGCGGGCGCCGAGATCGGCGAGCTTCTGTTTCTGCCGGACGGTCCATTCGAGGCGATCGCGAGCGAGCGTCCGGGCGACGTTCATGAGGTGCAGGCCTCGCGCCTCGGCAAAGCGCAAGGCTTGGCCGTAGAAAGAGCTTTTCTCGTAGTCGAGCGTCGTCTCCTTGGCGTTCCGTCGCGCCAGGATCGGGACAAGGCCGCCGGACTTCGCAAAAGAGCGTCGGCCGTAATAGACGGCGAGATCCTCGCGATGGCGCGTCATGGCCACATAGGTGAGATGACGGTCCAACGAGAGGGAAGCGAGCACCTTGACGCGGTCGACGGTCGCGCCTTGGCTCTTGTGGATCGTCGTCGCATAGCCGTGGTCGAGCTTGTTGTAGAAGCGCTGCTCGATCGTGACCACACGGCGATGGTCCCCTTCGCCAAGCGCCACCACGAGCCGCCCAGGTGCAGCCTCGATGACCTTGGCCAACATACCGTTCTTGACGCCAAGGCTTCCCTCGTTCTTCAGGAACACGATCTGATCGCCGGCCGCGAACATGCGGGTTCCGTCCTCGGACTTGAAGGCAAAGCCGTCTGCGACGATGCCGCGCTCGACCAGTTTGGCTCGAGCCATGTCGTTCAACATCCGAACGTCGCGGCGAAGATGCGCAAGGATCAGGCTGCTCTTCGACGGATCGTAGTCGTGGTTCCAATCGGCAATGAGGTTTTCGACCGCCTGCGCCTTGAGGTCCAACCCCCTGACTTGCCCATGGGCACGATAGGCATCGACCGCTTTGCCGACGTTGCCGCGCGCCAGATCGAGCGAGGCGTCGCGCATCCATTGCGCGCGCTGACGATAGATCGTTTCGAGTTCGGCATAGCCGATCCGGTCGGCGATCGCCCGGAAGGCGGCACCCGCCTCGATCGGTTGCAGCTGTTCGGGGTCGCCGACGAGGACGAGCTTGGCGCCGGCCTTGGTGACGGCCTCGACGAAATGCGCCATCTGCCGCGACGACACCATGCCGGCCTCGTCCAGCACGAAAACGGTTCTCGCGTCGATCCGGTTGCGGCCCTGGTTCCAGCGCAGCTCCCACGACGACAGTGTGCGGGACTGAATGCCAGCTTCCTTCTCCAGGCCCTCGGCTGCTTTGCCGGCAAGCGCACCACCGACGACACGATAGCCAGCCGCTTCCCAGGCTTCGCGCGCCGCCTTCATCATCGTCGTCTTGCCGGCGCCGGCGCGGCCCATGACGGCGGCGATCCGTTCGCCGCCAGCCACACGTTCGATCGCCGTCCGCTGCTCATCCGAAAGACGGGCATGGCGCGCAAACGTCACTTCCAGCGCCGCCTCTCGCACGCCATGAGAGGCCCGATCGGATAGCCAGATAGCCCGGTTGACCATCTCGGCCTCAAGCTTAATCATCTCCCGCGTCGTGTACTTGGCGGGTGTCCGGACACCAGTCGCAAAATCGATCCGGTCACGTTCGAGGCGCAGCGCCTGCGGGCTCTGCAGGATCCTCATCATCAGGTTCTGGAACAGAGCGGCATCGTCGATATAGCGGTGCAGGATCTTCCCCACATCGCGATCATCGAAGACGCTCTTCTCCCGCGTGATGAGGTCGAGAACGATGTCCGGACGGCGCTGTATGCGTCGGGCATTTTCCGCGCGGCGGTCTTGCTGAAGTTCAACGCGTTCGAGTTTTGGCGACCATGCCGACGTCCTTGCGTTGGCTTGTTCCGCCTTGCGATCGATCGCTTTGGTGCCGACACCAAGATGGATGGTCGGGGTCAGTTCGATGCCTTGCTTTTCGAAGGAGCGCCCGTCGACGCGGATGTCGAGACCGGCAAGGGCAAGATGCCTATTCTGACAGGCGAACCAGCCATCGCGAACCGCATTAAAATCGTCCGCGCTTCCCGCCCAGAGTTCATAGACGATCTTGCCGGCATCGTTGCGCATCGGGTTGCCGTCCGGACTGGCCACCGCGATCTTTTTTGCGCCGAACCCGTCCTCTGTCAGCGGCCTGAGCGTCGTCATCAGATGGACATGCGGATTGCCCGGTACGTCGTGATAGACCCAGTCGGCGACCATCCCCTTCGACGTAATGTGCCGCTCCACGAAATCCCGGACGAGAGCAACGTTCTGCTCGGCAGAGAGCTCGATTGGAAGAGCAATGGTGAGGTCTTTGGCGAGCTGCGAGTCCGATCGCTTTTCGAAGGCCTCGACCTTGTTCCAGAAGGCTTCGGACGCTCCAGACACCGACCTGTCAGCGATCATGGCACGCAGCCATGTGGGAGCCCCTGTCGGGATGACGAACTCCTCATGGAGAAGACCACGCTTGCGGGTGTAGTCGATCGTCCGGGCTTCCCGCTCATAGTCCATCTTCGCGCAGTGTCGGTAGGCCGCCGACAGCACGGCGCTGCGGCCGGAGCCACGGGCAACGATGCTGACGGAGAAATGTGGGACGGCCACGGCGGAGTTCTTTCCCGGTTGCGAACGAGTTCATCGCGTTCGTCGAGAGCGGCGGGCCAGATCGACCTCAAGCAAGGGCGTCGCGTCAGCGACGTATAATTGCGCCATTGGAAGCCGCTCCTCCGGAACGGCCGGGATCATGACCGGAAGCGCAGGTTGCGCCTACTCGCATTAGTGTCGGTAGATCGGCAGGTCGGTCTGGAGGAACCTCACAAACGTTCGAAGACGAAATGACAGACACGGGACCATCTGGAATGAAGAAGCACTCCTCGAAAATCCGCGACGAAATCGCCAAACTGCAAGAGCAACTTAAAACCGCCGAGACCCGCGAAGCAGAGCGAATAGGGCGGATCGCGCTCAAGGCTGGCCTTGGCGAGATCGAGACTGACGAAAACGAGCTGCAGGCAGCGTTTGAGGACCTGGCCCAACGGTTTCGCAGGGGCGAAGTCGTTCCGACCGAAGGAAAAGGGGCAAACGAGCATAGTCGCAAAGGTGCACAAACCACACCGGTCGCGTCTGGCCCGGCTGCGAGCGGCGATAACGAGGCTTGAGCGGATGGCGAGGACGATGACATTCAACGCCCGCAAGAAGGACACACGGGAGAAGATCGAACTCGGCGGGCTGATCGTCAAGGCGGGCCTGCGATACGAAAAGCGCGCGCTGCTGCTCGGGGCGCTGATCGAAACAGCACGACGCATCAGGAGCGATGAGGGCGAGCGATCCCGGCTCACGGCGATCGGAGCGGAGGCCTTCGGCAATGACGGCGAATAAGATCGCGCTGTTCAGCGTGCCTATAGCGCTGATGATCCTCGTCACCATCGGCATGACGGGTACCGAACAATGGTTTTCCGAATTCGGGAAAACCGAGACAGGTCGGCTGATCCTCGGTCGGACTGGAATCGCCTTGCCCTATATCGCGTCAGCCGCCACCGGCATCATCTTTCTGTTCGCGAGCGCCGGCTCAACGAATATCAAGCTCGCCGGATGGGGCGTTGTCGGCGGCAGCAGTGCGACGGTCGTGATCGCTGCGCTGCGTGAGACCGTGCGACTTGCCGCAATTTTCGACCATTTTCCGGCAGTTCGATCGGCGCTCTCCTATGCAGACCCGGCAACGATGATCGGGGCAGGGGCAGCGCTGATGTCGGCCGGCTTTGCACTTCGCGTAGCACTTGTCGGCAATGCGGCGTTCGCGCGATCTGAGCCGCGCCGCATTCGAGGAAGGCGCGCACTGCACGGCGAAGCCGAATGGATGAAATCGACGGAGGCCGGAAAGCTCTTTCCGGATACCGGCGGCATCGTCATCGGCGAGCGCTACCGCGTCGACAAGGACATAGCGGCGAAGCAGTCGTTCCGGGCGGACAGCGTGGAAACGTGGGGCGCCGGCGGCAAGTCGCCGCTTCTCTGCTTCGACGGCTCGTTCGGGTCCTCGCACGGCATCGTCTTTGCCGGTTCAGGTGGTTTCAAGACGACGTCGGTGACGATCCCGACCGCGCTTAAATGGGGCGGTACATTGGTCTTGTTGGATCCGTCAAACGAAGTCGCGCCCATGGTGATCGGGCATCGGACAAACGCCGGACGCGACGTCCATATCCTCGATCCCAGAACTCCCGACACGGGCTTCAATGCGCTGGACTGGATCGGGCTTCATGGCCGCACGAAGGAAGAGGATATCGCCGCCGTTGCCTCATGGATCATGAGCGACAGCGGCGGCGCTCGCGGCGTGCGCGACGATTTCTTTCGCGCATCGGCGCTGCAGCTGTTGACCGCATTGATCGCCGACGTCTGTCTATCCGACCGCACAGAAGAGGATGACCAGACACTCCGCCAGGTCCGCAAAAATCTGTCCGAGCCCGAACCCAAGCTGCGCGCGCGATTGCAGTCGATCTACGACAATTCGAGATCCGACTTCGTAAAGGAGAACGTCGCGGCCTTCGTCAACATGACGCCGGAAACGTTCAGCGGGGTATACGCGAATGCGGTGAAGGAGACGCACTGGCTGTCCTATCCGAATTATGCGGCGCTTGTCTCGGAATCGACTTTTTCGACCAACGACATTTCCGCTGGAAATGCGGATGTCTTCATCAACATCGACCTGAAGACGCTGGAGACGCATTCGGGTCTTGCCCGCGTCATCATCGGGTCCTTCCTGAACGCGATCTACAATCGTGATGGAGCGTTGAAGGGCAGGGCGCTGTTCCTTTTGGACGAGGTGGCACGCCTGGGCTACATGCGGATTCTCGAGACGGCTCGCGACGCTGGCCGAAAATACGGCATCACGCTGACAATGATCTACCAGTCGATCGGCCAGATGCGAGAAACCTATGGCGGCCGCGACGCGGCGAGCAAATGGTTTGAGAGTGCGAGCTGGATCTCGTTTGCTGCCATCAACGATCCGGAAACGGCCGACTACATCTCGCGACGCTGCGGCATGACGACGGTCGAGATCGATCAGGTCAGCCGCAGTGTCCAGTCGAAGGGTTCATCGCGCACGCGCTCGAAACAGCTTGCCGCCAGACCGCTCATCCAGCCGCACGAAGTTCTGCGCATGCGGGCCGACGAGCAGATCGTGTTCACGGCAGGGAATGCACCGCTTCGATGCGGTCGTGCGATCTGGTTCCGTCGCGACGATATGAGGGCTTGCGTCGGCGAGAACCGGTTTCATTCACCAGCCCGCGGCGACGAGAGTGCGATGGATCCCGAAACACCGATGAAACTACGTGGGTAGCGTCTGCCAGGATTTAGCGGAATTGTTGGCGACGAACACCGTAACGCCGTTCAGGAAAACGGTGAGGCCGTCGTCGTCGGGCCGCTTGCGGCGGGGCACTCCGACACTCGTCGTCTGGGCGGCGGTGATCGGCGTCGCCAGTTGGCTGTCAAATTGGAGGGGCGCATGTCCTTGACGCCGCAGCGGCGGGTGCACAATGGGCAGTCAGAGAGATAGAACCGCGTCCTCAAAGGACGCGACCGCCTGCCAGCATTGCTGGCCACAAGACTTTTCGGCACGCTCGTCACAACGATTTCGTGCACCGACTGCGTCTCGTTGCGAGAGGATCGTGACCGAAACCGGCGAAGACCACTTGCGAGCTTCGGTCGCGGTGCGATTAGAGCCGTGCGCCATCGGCGCCTCGCCCCGGTGCCATCCATCACGAAATTGAATCGCTCGCATGTGATTGATTCAAATGTGTCGTTAGACGTCGCGATACTGTTTGGCGATCATGGCAGCATGATTGCACAACCCTACCATCTCTATATCGAACGCGCGGATCCGGCAAAGAACATGGCGCGCTACTACGCCATGGAAATCGGGCAGACAATCTTTGGAGAGGCCTGCCTGATCCGGCGATGGGGACGCATCGGCCAGCATGGGCAGGAAAAACAGCACGTCTTCGAGCGGGAAGAGCAAGCCGTTCTCCTGTTCCTCGCCCTGGTGAAACAAAAACGTGCCCGGGGCTATCGGCCAAGATCAACTCTCCGGTATTTGCAGCGATGATCCGATCGCCTCGGTCCTCCAGCTTCACGACGGCCGCCGAAACGGCCCCTGATGGCGCGTCACTGTCGCCGGTTCCAGTTGGTCTAGAGAGTGCCGCGCCGATCTCGACGAGGAAACGATATCGGCCAGCCGCGGTAAGGAGTTGGCGAATTGCTGCATGATGTTTTCCTTTCAAATGCGCTCATCACTGATATCCGCCCTAAAGGTGGTGGCCGGCCTCGAGGCCCATTGTCGGCTTTCTCAAAGCGGGCCGCTGGCCCCGCCTCAAGCGGCGGGGCCAGCGGGATCTCAGTCTCGGTTTTGGCGGGACCAGATCAACTGGTAGCCGTCCTCACCTTCGACCTCCGAAAGCGTCGCGTAGATCGGGGCCGGGAAGCTCGGGTCGTCCAGCTTGACCGAGAGGTAATCGCGGTCGCTCTCGTTGGAGCGCTTCTGCCAGGCCGCACCGAGCTCGACGTTACCAGCGTAGATACGGAAGTGCGGACCCTTGTCGGATGGATTTTCGACGCGGGCGATGCGGGCCTTGACGTTGAGCGCAAGAGTGCGGATCGAGCCGGTGAAGCCGTTTTCGCTTGCGGTGAAGATGCCGATGGTAGCCATGTTCAAGTTCCTTTCGTGTGTATCGGGCCGCGCCCATCGCGGCCTCGATGGCTGTCGCAAAGACCGGCGACGATCGGACCGCACCTGATAAGGCCAAAATGAAATGGAGGACGGCAAGACGCAGATTTGTTAGCGGGAGGGGAGGACGTGACGTCCGGGGTAAGAAATCTGCAAATGGCCGTTGCGGTAAGACGATCGAGGCGCAGCCGGTCTCCGGTCAGACATGCCTCATCGAGCCCGCGGAGGAGCGGCTCACGACAGCAATGGGAGGGACTTGGACATGGGGCCCCGCGTCAGAGCATTGCCGTAGCGAACCACTTCAGCGGCAAACCTGTGCTCTGTCCTCAAGTCATAGCGTCGAATTCGGATGCGACGAATTCGGCCGGCCGGGCCCTTGCCCTTTGTTATCAACGTGATTTTGCCGAGCTGCGGTTCGCCGCCCGGAGGATCCATTCGTCGCGCCAAGCCGTTTATCGTCGACATCAGGCAGCCCCAAAAGCTGTGGCCACCGATCGGCGAAACCCGGAAGCGTTCGACCGCCCGTCGATAACCCAGGCCAGTCGCTCGCATGCAAAACGGCCGAGGCACGGATGACGGCCCTCCATGCTAGGGGTCGGCCCATCACTGCACATACGCCTTCGTAAGAAGGTAGCCGGCTACATATTTTGCTCCGCTCGGTCTCGCTGCACCCCTGGTCGACGAGACCTCACCTTCTAAACTCCTGACGAAATCCTTACGCAGGGTTTAGTCGAACATCTTTTTGATCGTCGCGATTGGGATGAACATCCGCATCGCATTTGTTGGGAGAGGCTGGAAGCCGTATTCCTTGTAAAGCTTCACTCGTCTCTCGGTCCGCTCTGCATCACCGCAATCCAGGACATCGAGCATGACGATTGCCGTACCTATGTCATCCGAGATACGCGCTATTCGCGTCAAGCAGTCGATCAGCAGGTCGCCGCCATATCCGCTGCCCGCGAATTTCAAGTCGCGACCGATCATTGAGATGTAGGCCGCGGGAATTGACCCATGTCCGGGCCGGTCGCGGGCGAACCTTTTCGGAAGCTCCGTATAATCAACAGCGTGGCTGTTGATAGCGTAGAAGCCCATCACCGGGCCTGCGTCCTGCGTCATCACGAAAACACGAAGATTGTCGCTCTTCTGAAGCTTGTTTGCAGTCTTCTGAAAGAAATTGTCGACCTGCTCAATGCCGCACGAAAAAGCCGCCCGATCATGTTTTAGGGGATCGAGCGGCTCGATGATTGGCTTTGGCGTTTCGTTTTGCGGCATTATTTTGAAACGACAGTCTCGCTGTGACGCTTGAAAGCAGCCTTAAGTCTATCTGTCGGCTCTGGCGGGTTGTCCAGTGCAGCAAAAAACGCAGCATGATCGGCTGGCTGCAAAAAGGTCCGTTCATGGACGGCAATCGTCGTCATGGCGGCTTGATAAGCAGCGTTGATCGTGAAAGCGGAGTCGTCGACACCGGACAGCGCAGCAGCGCGTTGAATTGCCGTCTTGATACGCGCCTTCGTACGGAAGCCCATACGTGCGTCGTTTGGTTCATCGATTTCGGCAGTCATGTCTTTGAACGCAGGCATAATCGCCTCCTATTCGGGTGTGACAGTGTGGCTATATGTACGTCAAAATGACGTACTCATCAAGTTGGCATACGGATCTTTGTACGTCGCGTGTGCGTACGTGCAGTGAACGTCGCGCGACAGTTCCTGCGCACCGTGTATGTGGGCAGGCGAACGTCAACGGCTCATCGTTAGTCGAGACTGGCCTCGTTAAGGCAGCCGAGATACGATCGGATGGATTGATATCGAGCATCTGGGCAAGCGGTGCCCCACTCAACTTGTGCCAGCGTCAGCGATGTCGCGAGAATAGAGGCCCGTGCATACGATAAGCCGTGAAGCGACGATATTGCGCCAGCCCAGGGTCGGATTCGTATTGAAGGGTATGAAGATACAATCGTTTTTGCGGTTGCATGGCCTTGCCACGGCGACCAGTGTCGCAGTTATCCCATGAGATATGCAGGGAAGCGCCGCTTCACTCCCAAGAGCGACTGGAGACGTCGTCCATGTCGAAGAGACCGATCCCGATCGAGTTGACTTTACAGCTCAGCGCAAGGAGAGAGGGAGGGCAACGGATTGCCCTCCCGCAAACGTCATGCAACTTCAGCAGAAAACCGGGCAAATAGCGGCTTCAGGCGGGGATGCCGTGCCGTCCGAGGCGGATGAACCTCGATGTTTCGGCCGGATTTCGTCTCGCGCCTAAGCCATTCGCTAATCGTCTCAGCGCTGGTGTGGTCCATGTAAAACAGGTGTTTGCCGATGATATTGACTTTACGGCCGTCGGGTAGCCCTTCGAACGTGCTGAGTAGCGCCGGCACGTCTTTGCAGGTGACCGCTCCGCGCAAACGGACATGAATTTCGTTATCGACCTCAGCATGCCTGATCACAAGCTTTCGACGCAGATAGGGGAGAATTTCCAGAATCGACAGCGCAAGGCCGAGCGCCACGCCGACCAGCAAATCCTGCAGGACGACCATTGCCACTGTCACTGCCCAGATTCCGACCGGTACGAGACCATGATGCTCGAACAAGTGGCGCACATGGTGGAGACTGATCAGCCTCCAGCCAGTGACGAGCAGTACGGCGGCAAGCGCCGTCAACGGCACCATTCCCAACACGCCCGGTAAAAGCGCCACCAACGCCAGGATCCAAACGCCATGTAATATTGCCGAGGTGCGCGTGCGAGCTCCGGCTTGGATATTGGCCGATGATCGAACAATGACACCCGTGATCGGCAGTGCCCCGAGCAATCCACAAAGGCCGTTACCGACGCCTTGGGCGAATAGTTCCTTGTTGAAGCGGGTACGTTCTCCATCGTGCATTCGGTCGACGGCGGCCGCGGAAAGAAGTGTTTCGGCGCTTGCAATGACGGCAATCATCAACGTCATTAAAATAATGTCCGGCTGCACAAGCTGGGCGAAATTCCCGGCCGCCGGGAAGGATATGCTGTCAACCAGAGAGGCGGGCACGTCCACGCGAGCGATCGGGAGTTCAAGGTTGGTTGTCAAGATTGTAGCGGCAGCAACACCGACAAGAGCTCCCGGGACCAGCGACAGTGATTTCGGGCGGAATTTCTCCCAACACACCATCGCAAGGAGAGCGATGAGGCCGACCAACAGTGCGACGGCCTCGTTGGTGACATTGGTGCCCGTTAACCGGCTGACGCTCTCATCGATGGCGGTGACGTTCTCTATGCCGCCTGCTGCGGGCTTGGCACCCATGAGAACATGGATCTGTCCCAGGATGATCAAAATGCCGATGCCGGCCAGCATCCCATGAACCACCGCCGGAGAAATCGCTCTGAACCAGGAGCCAATTCTCAGGAAACCCGCCACGATCTGCAGAAGTCCGACGACAAGCAGCACGGGACCCAGCATAGCCACACCGTACTGTTCGACGAATCCAAATACGACGACGGCTAGGCCGGCGGCCGGCCCGGAGACCTGAAGAGGCGAGCCTGCCAGCAGGCCCACGACCAGCCCTCCTATGATACCGGAGATAAGCCCCATGGCCACTGGAACCCCGGAGGCGATCGCAATTCCCAGGCAGAGCGGAATGGCGACAAGGAAAACCACCAGAGACGACGCGAGATCGCGCGCGAATGCAGAAACGCTTTTTGTCATGGCACTACTCCCCGGCAAGCGCTGCGGCAATCCGCGGCATGACATGCGGATGGCCTCGTCCTGTGAAGGCGACCGGCAGCGGCTCCCCCTCCTGTACCTCCGTAAACCTCGCCAGAACCCCGTCATAGACTTGGACCTCGCCTGTCCCGATGTCGAAGAACCAGCCGTGCAGCGTGATGTCATTGGTCGCAAGCTTCGCAGCCACGGACGGATGTGTCTTTAAATGGTCGAGCTGCACGACGACGTTTTCCATCGCTACCGCACGCACGCGGTCAGCTTCCGAGAGATCGTCGGGATAGGCCTGACAAACAATCGAATAGGCGGCGTGGCTGTGCCGCAGCCAGGCTGCGACATTGGGCATCGGCTCAAGCATTTCCGGATGGCACAGCCCTTTCATCGCTCCGCAATCAGAGTGACCGCAGACGACAATGTCACTGACGCCGAGCGCCAGGATGGCGTATTCAATTGCAGAGGAGACCCCACCATTGAGGGTCGAGAAGGGGGGAACGATATTGCCGGCGTTGCGGCAGACGAAGAGATCGCCGGGGCCGGACTGCGTTATCGTTTCCGGCATCACGCGGCTGTCGGCGCAAGATATCATCAGAGCGTGGGGCTGCTGACCTTCGCGAGCAAGTTTGCGGTAAAGCGCCGAATGGGTCGGGAATACGGCGCCGCGAAAACTGGAGATACCTTTCAGGAGATCACCCATATTCGGATCCTCTTTCTGGCCGGACGTCGGATTAGACCGGCGGGTTGCAGAAGCGATCTGTTCGCAGGTGCACAATAAAGGGCACAGCAGGAGCAAAAAAGGGTCTCGCCACATATTGCGACGCAACATTTTTTGATCGAGAAGTGATCTGCCCGATTGCATTCCCGATGCGGATCTCGTTGCACGGCGCGTGCCAGCCTCGGCCAGACGATGATCGAGCTCGTTCGCACCATGATCGGCGTCGATCCGCAGCGGTCGTGGGAGGGTGTCGGCCAAACGGCCGGGATGACTTCACGCATATCACTGCCAAACCGGTCCGCCGGGCCGATGGTCAAGACGGAGGGATCGCCAAGTCATTTCGGCAAAGGCAGATGGAATCCGAATTGAGCGCAGCCATATGAGAGCCCAGCTGCTAGCTCTCTCATTTGGCAGCCGGTCAGACAGACCTTATGCAGTGCGCCAGCAACGCGCTTACACCCGTTCCGAGCCAAGGCACATTGCCCCTATTGGGTACGACGTGAAATGACAAATTCAGCGTTCGAACCGATCCAGCATCCTTTTCAGTTGTGCGTTTTGCAGCCGAAGCTTCCTCGCCAACTGATCCCGGAGCAGCCTGATTTCTCCATCGAGGCTGATTGCATCGTCGGACATGATCCGAACGTGTGGAGAGGGTTGCGAAACAACATCGTCGACTTTCGCTTTCTTGACCTGTCTGCTGCGCTTTCGCGCTGCACCTTCGTCAATCTGCAAGAGCTTGGGTGCGGCGTGTGCGGCTATGTCGGCCTTATTGGATAAGGCCGGATCAGCTGCTTTCTCGAGCGTGGCGCTTTCCACATCGGTCGTTTCATCAACACTGCTCGCCGCCTCTTCGGCATGATCCGGGTCGGCTGACACCGCGGCGGAATGACGGTGAGAAACCGGCTTTTCGCCGGCCGGACGGTCTGCGGCGTTCAAGTCGTTGTTGGCTGCTGTGTCAGTCGCCTTGGCGATGGCTGATGCGTCCGGCTTCACGTCATCGGTCGAGCCGTGTTCTTGCCTCTGCTGGCGTCGCGGTGACACCAGCCGAGCAAGAAGTTTCCATGGAGACGCCATTTATTCGACCTCGAATTCTACCGGTATGTAAACTACGAGCAAAAGCGTTGGCGGCAGAATGAACCGCCGCCAAAATGTTCACTACAATAAGCATAAGAATGCGGCCAGCACTTGGCCGTCTGCTGCCGATCAACCGAGGTTGAGTCGCTT
>NZ_JBFTQY010000037.1:0-59724 GCF_056399245.1 Rhizobium sp. 01N447_2 | reverse complement strand
CACCAGGCCGTCGAGGTCGACGGCCTGGTGGGCGACGGGATGATCAGCGATCAACGTCGCGGGCTGGAGCGCTCCGCTCGTCTCCGCCGCCATGCCTTACCACCGATACTTCAGGGTCGCCGTCATGTTGCGGCCCTTCGTTAAAAATAGGCTATCTCTATAAATTCGCGATACATTATTAGAAACATTCAAAAAAACGCGTGCCATTGCTTGGTCCCTACGCCACGGGCGCGGGCGGAACCTATGCAGCGAAATTAGCCTTGTCAACTTAAGATGACTATTTTAGTCATCTTTTAATCGACAAAAAATCCACGCCTTCGACACTCCCGAACAGGTTGCACGTAGATTGGGGCGTAACGTCCCGTGCGGTTAAATTGCCAACGGAGGCGTTCTGTCGTGCGAGCGCCCAACTGCGGACCGCGACGACTGTCAACCTGCCGGTCTTGATGGGGATCGGGCTGACGATCCCGCGTTGTTGCAGATGCAGTCTGTAGTTGATTTACGGGATCGCTCGGCAATCATCTGACGCTTTGGCGCTGCTACGTTGGTGCGTACCAAGGGTTGATAACCTTAAGCCCTGCGGCTTCGAAGGGACTAGAGTCGCGGGTAGCGACAATAAATCCGTTCGCCGCGGCAGTTGCGGCAATATAGGCATCTGCTTTACCGATTGCCCGACCTGCTGCGCGTGCTCGCGCCATTAATTCCGAATAGCTCTGTGATGCAGCCATGTCGAAGGATAGAACGCGTCCTGAAAATAGAGGCAGAACTTCCTGTTCTAGTCGATCGTCGAGGACGGTCTTTCGCCTTCCGCTAGGCATCGCGGCAATGCCGAACCGTAACTCAGCCACTGTAATCGCTGAAACGAACAGCGTTTCCACTGCTTGGGCATCGATCCACGCCAGCACCTGATTATCGGGTGTGGGTTTCCATGGCTCCGAGATGACGTTGGTATCGATCAGGATCATTCGAAACTCATAGGTTCCGCAGGCGTTTTGTCTCGGACGAGCTGCAGATTATCCACGTCGTCGTTCGAAAGCCCTGCCTCGCGTCCGATTGATGCTAGCAACGAGCCCAACATCACGCGTTCAGCTGGCCGTACCGCTGTTTCTAGGATGTCACGGATTTCTGCTTCGGTACTGCGGCCGTGATGAGCTGCCCTCACTCTCAAAGCACGATGTGTCTCGTCAGACAAATTGCGTATTGTAACTGCTGCCATTGATTGCACTCCCTTAACGCTGATGGTCATGCTATCAATATATGGAAATTGATATCACCTAGCAACTCTTCGAATTGGTTTGGAATGACGCTTTTTGAACTGCAACAAATTGCAACCGTCTTCCAACTGCCACTCCCATTAGAGCCGCCGGCCAATTACGGGATCAGACCCGTGGTCCGATATGCCCGGATCGTCCGGTCGTAGATGCCGATATCCTGGCAGCCGCGCGCGACCAATTGCCCCCCCTCGATGGCTGCGAAGATCGCCATGGCGTGCTCCCGCAGATCTTGCTCGCTTGCCGAAGGCTTTGCCCTTGAGAGCACCTTAGTCAGCCAGCCGACATTCATCGCGGCGAATTTGTCCACCTCGGTTCTGACCTCGGCAGGAAGGTCGTCGAGTTCCGCGCTCATAATGCCGCACAGGCACATGCGATTATCGCTGGCCAGGGCAGCGCGAAAGATCGCCGCGTATCTGTCCATACACCAACTCGCATCGTTGGAAGTGGCCAGCAGCTCCGCCAGGTAGGCTGCGCCCTCCTCCGTATAGCGACGCGCCAGCGCGGCGCCGAGATCGCCCTTGGTCGGAAAATGATAGTGCACGCTGGCGCTTTTGATCCCGACCTCTTTCGCGAGTTCACGAAAGCTCAGCGCATTGTAGCCATGCGACTGCACCGTCGCTTTTGCGGCGGTCATGACCGCCTCGCGCATATCCGTTTTGGTTTTTGCCATCATCGGTCCACACCTATCACTCGATAGATAGTTGTTGACGACCGAAAAGGGAAGAGATATCTGTGGATCGTAATCTATCTATCGATAGACAGACAAAGGAGTCTCTCATGAAAATCTTCGATCGCCCTGGCTTTCCAAATCCGGCCCGTATCCGCATCGTGCTCGCCGAGAAGGGGTTCGAACCGCAGGTCGAGTTCGTCTCCGTCGACCTCATCGGCGCCGAACATAAGCAGCCGGCCTTCCTCGAAAAGAACCCGTCTGGCGTCCTGCCGGTTCTCCAGCTCGACGATGGCACCTACATCAGTGAGTCCACCGCCATCACCGAATATCTCGACAATCTCAACGGCGATCCACGGCTCACCGGCAAGACGCCGAAGGAAAAGGCCGTCATCCACATGATGCAGAAGCGGGCCGAGACCGAGCTACTCGATGCGGTCGGCAACTACTTCCATCATGCGACGCCCGGCCTCGGCGCCGAGCTGCAAGTATTCAAGAGCCCGGAATGGGCCGGCCGTCAGGACTGGGGCAACCGCCAGCGCGATAAGGCGCTAGCCGGAATGAGGTATTTCGACACGGTGCTGCAGGACCGTTCGTTCGTCGCCGGCGATACATTCTCGATGGCCGACATCACGGTGTTTGCCGGGCTGATGTTCGCGGACGCCGCCGGCATTGCCATCCCTGAAGATCATTCCGCGCTGAAGTCCTGGCGCGCAAAAGTCTCCGAACTGCCGAGCGTCAAGAATCGCAGCGGCCAGATGTTCGTCGCGGAGGATCTGCGGAGGCTCGGCTTCTAATCCCCCGCACGAAAAGCGATGCGAACACCGCACCGACGCCCAACCACAGTCGCCAATCGCGCCGCCCATGCGGCATAATTCTCACGGAGTTTCCTCATGTCTACGGTTTCAACACCCGACAGCGCTTCCCGGCGCAACCTGCTGAAAGGGGTCGCCGTCGCCGGCGTCGGACTGGCGGCGGCCGGTGCCAGCGCGAACTCGGCGGCAGCAAAAACGCCCGCGTCAATCCATACCGGGAAGCCCACAGGCGACCGCCTGGTCACGAAAGACGGCACCAGCCTCTACTTCAAGGACTGGGGCACCGGTCCGGCCGTGGTGTTCAGCCATGGCTATCCACTCTCGTCCGACGCCTGGGAAGACCAGATGTTCTTCCTGTTGCAGAACGGCTATCGCGTCATCGCCCATGACCGTCGGGGCTTTGGCCGGTCGAGCCAGCCGTCCGGCGGTTACGACTACGACACCTTCGCCGACGATCTGGCGCAACTGGTCGAGGCGCTCGATCTGCGCGAGGCAACCTTCGTCGGCCATTCGATGGGCGGTGGCGAGGTCGCACGCTATGTCGCGCGTCACGGCCAAAGCCGGGTCGCCAAGGTCGCCTTCGTCTCCTCGGTGACACCCTTCCTGCTGAAGACTGCGACCAATCCGAACGGTGCTCCCAAAGAGCTGTTCGATACGTTCCGCGCCGCCGTGCAGGCAAACCGGTCACAGTGGAATCTCGACGTCACCATGCCGTACTACAGCTTCAATCGTCCGGGGGCGCATGTCTCGGAAGGCCTACGGGAGAGCTACTGGCGGCAGGGACAGGTAACCGGCTTGCTAGCCGCCTACCATGCGCTCGGGGCGTTTTCGGAAACCGATTTCCGCGATGACCTCAGGAAGATCACCGTTCCCGCGCTGGTGGTCCACGGCAGCGACGACCAGATCGTGCCGCTGGAAATCTCCGCGAAGTTGACCGCGGGGCTCGTTCCACATGCCAAGTTCATTGTCTACGAAGGCGGCTCGCATGGTCTGCTGCACGTCGACAAGGACCGCTTGAACGCCGACCTGCTGGCGTTCCTTCGCGGCTGATGGCGTGCAAAGGCCGGGGGCCGGCCGTAGCCCGGCCGCCGGCCTTTGCGTACGATCGAATGCGGGTCTGGCGATCAGGACGCCGCGATCTCGTTCATCGACGCGTCGTAAAAGAGATCGTCACCAAACTCCTCCCCGACGATGCCGCCCAGTTCTGCCGACAGTGACACCGCGGCGTCCAAAGGCGAAAATGTCATCGTCACCCGCTGCACGAGCCCGGTCTCGTCGCGCTCGATGACCCCCACCGCTTCCAGATCGAGGCCGGTGCGAGACTTGACACTGTGCAATTGCACATTTAGATGTACCCCATGCCGACACCCACTGGTCCCCATCTCTGTTACGCCCTCGCCGCCCGCCAGAACGCGCGGCATCTGAGCCGTCTTTACGACAATCATCTGGCGCCTGCCGGACTGTCGGTCTCGCAGTTCTCGATTCTGTCACTGCTGGAAGCCTACCAGAGCCTCAAGATCACCAGTCTGGCCGAAATGCTGAGCATGGAGCGCACGACTCTGGTCCGCGCGCTGAAGCCGCTGCAGGCAGCCGGATGGGTTGTCGCCGGCAGAACCAGCGGCCGCGCCTTCGATGTCACCCTCTCCCCTTCCGGCGTCGCGAAGGTATCGGAGGCAGTCCCCCTTTGGGAAAACGCCCAGGCCGCGTTTGAGCGGGAGGTTGGACAGGACCGCGCCGTGCGCATGCGCGATGAAATTCTGGAGCTGAACCTCGGCGGGTAGCTCCCCTTTTTTTACCGAAAAGTGTGTAATTACACATTTTATGATGCAGCCAAACACAAGGAGATGAAAATGACCGACACGTTCCTCGTTACCGGCGCCACCGGTGAGACCGGCCGCTACACCGTCCAGCGCCTGCTCGAGAAGGGCCACGCCGTCCGCGCGATGGTCCACAGGCAAGACGAGCGCGCCGACGCGCTTCGCAGCGAAGGCGCGGAGGTCGTGGTCGGCGATCTCTTCGAACATGACGACGTGATCCGCGCCGCCGCAGGCGCCACCTCCGCGTATTTCTGCYATCCCGTCCGTCCGGGCATCATCCAGACGACCGCATACTTCGCCGATGCAGCCAAACGCGCCGGGCTTAAAGCCGTGATCAACATGTCGCAGATCTCGGCGCGCGAGGACTCCAAGAGCCATGCGGCGCGCGATCACTGGATCGCCGAGCGGATCTTCGACTGGTCGGGCGTCCCCACCATCCACCTGCGACCGACCTTCTTCTCGCAATGGCTGCTTTACCCGTTTGCGCGCAAGACGATCGTCGAGCAGAGAATCATCGATCTGCCATACGGCGCTGGCCGTCATGCGCCGATCGCCGCCGAGGATCAAGCCCGCCTGATCGCCACGCTTCTGGCGGAACCGGCCGCCCATATCGGCAAGACCTACAGGCTTCATGGGCCGACCGAGCTTGACCAGCCGGGCATCGCCGCAGCCATCAGCGAGGTGCTCGGCCGCAAGATCAGCTACCAGCCGCTGACCATCCCCGCCTATCGCGATCGGCTGGAAAAGTTCGGCCTGCCGGAATTTTTGATCCAGCATTTCTGCGCGATCGCCCTCGACTATCAGAACGGCATCTTCTCGGGCGCAGACAAGATCATCGCCGAAGTGACGGGCGTGCCACCGATGACCGTTCAGGACTTCGTCACGTCGCACCGGGCCGCCTTCAATACGCTGAACGCGGCGGCGTAAGCCGCTCCGGCATCGAGGACAGGACATTGGCTTCACCGGGTCCGAAGCGCCGGCTCCGTCCAACCCGCTGGTGGCGGCGCGATGCACGCGCCGCCCGGCCAACCTTCCAGGAGAAGCAAGTTGAACATCGACCTTTCAGGTAAAGTCGCGCTGGTTACAGGATCCACCGAAGGCATCGGATTTGCCATTKCCCGCGCCCTCCATGAGGCGGGCGCAGCGGTAATTATCAACGGCCGCAGCCAGCAAAAGGTCGATGCGGCGGTGGCGCGCCTCGGCGGCCCTGCGCGCGGTCATGCGCTCGACCTCGCCGGCGCCGAGGGGTGCGACGCGATGATCCGGGCCGAACCCGAGCCGGACATCGTCGTCAGCAACCTCGGCATTTTTCTGCCCCTGGACTTCTTCGAGACCGACGATGCGATCTGGGACCGCCATTGGCAGGTCAACGTCATGGCAGGCGTGCGCCTGGCGCGCGCCTACCTTCCGAAAATGGCTGCCAAATCGTGGGGGCGCTTCATCTTCCTCGGTTCGGAATCCGCCTTCAATATCCCTGTCGAGATGATCCACTACGGCGTCAGCAAGACCGCCGACGTTGCAGTTGCACGCGGTCTCGCCAAGCGCATGGCTGGCACGGGAGTGACGGTGAACTCGGTGCTACCGGGCCCGACCATGTCCGAAGGCGCCGCCGAGATGCTCAAGGGGCATGTCACCGCCGAGCGGTCCTTCGAGCAAGCCGGCATCGACTTCGTCAAGACGCATCGTCCGACCTCCATCATCGAGCGGCCGGCAACCGTCGAGGAGGTTGCGAACATGGTGGTCTACGTCGCGTCCCTCCAGGCGTCCGCGACGACCGGCGCGGCACTGAGAGTCGATGGCGGCGTCGTAGACTCGCTCGTCTAGCGCCCGATCGAAACGCGCGCCCCGCCGGTTCTCCGGCCTCCAGATCGCAGGAGAACCGTTAGGCTACGGAGTCCCCGGACCTTCCCCCTCGGCTCCTCGACCAGCTCGGTCGGCAGAGATCAAGGTGGCCGTAAAACGTCCAGATTCCAAACTATTTTCTACGAAAGCAGGAGAGAAAGAGAACGACCTGTCTTTCTTCGGTCCATTTACATGCCTATGTTTCAAACGTGGGCTTGTCGACCTCCTGGCTGACGCCACACGCTAGTCCGCATTGGTCATAAATCAGATTTGGGAAGAGAGATGACACGATACGTTATCGTGGGGGCAGGCGCGGTTGGTGCGAGCCTCGCTGCGCAGTTCGAACTTTCCGGCATCACATATGCGCTCGTCGGACGCGGCGCACAGATCGGTCATATAAAGAAGTATGGTCTGAGCTACCAACGTCCCTCTGGCAAGCGACAGATCGGGCTTAACGCTTTCGACCTCAGCGACCCGCCCAAATTGGCCCTCGATGATATCCTGTTGTTAACGGTCAAAACTCAGGACGCGGCAAGCTCCCTGGCCTCCTGGTCATGGCGTCAAGTGTCGGATTCAGCGGGGGCAACGGCTGCCAGTCTCGCCATCGTCACCTTTCAAAATGGCTTGGCGACAGAAGCGATGGCGCTCAGAACTTTCGCCAGGGTTTACGGAGCCAGTATTCTGACGCCTGCACGGTTTACCGAGACCGGCTCCGTTGCGGTGGCGGGTGATCCGCAGGTCGGCGTGGTCACCATAGGGCGTTTCCCGTCGGGTTTTGATGAAACAGCCGAGCAGATTGCGGCGGACCTCACCCGCGCAAATTATCTGGCGGAAACCAGCAATGATATCCGCCGTTGGAAATCAGCCAAACTTCTTCACAACGTCAGAAACGTCTTGGAATTGTTCGTTGGGGCCGAGGATCTCCGCGTCTCAATCGCCGATGCGCTGGTCAATGAAGCTCGTCAAGCTCTTGAGGCTGCCGGTTATAACCTCGCCTCACCCTCGGAGCGGACCACAGATCTTTCAGGGTGGCGCATAGCTCAGGACAGTGGCATCCATCCCGGTCAACAATCGACTTGGCAGAGTTTTACCAGAGGCGCTTCGAGTGAAGTCGATTTTCTCAACGGCGAAATCGTCTTGCTGGGTCGTTTGCACAATATTCCGACACCCTACAATGAGGTTGTCCAGAATCTTGCTGGCAGATTGGAGCATCAGGGCGGCTTCACGAAAGCACTGGCGCTTGACGCGATTCAATCACTTGTCGACAGACCCGATCAGGGCAGCAACACCGGTCTCGCCGCAGCGACCTGATGTGTCGCCTTCCAATTGTTCAACGATGCAACCACCAACCTGAAGCGATCCAATGAGAGAACCAATATCAGAACAGATCCTCGCCGCAGCCGGCGGGCTATTTTACAGCGAAGGTATTCGGGCTGTTGGGATAGATCGCATTATCGAAGAAGCGAAAGTTGCAAAGGCAACGCTCTATCGACACTTCCCGTCCAAAGATCATCTTGTTGCAGCCTATCTCCAGGATCGCCACGAACGTGTTATTCGCTCCTTGCGGGAGGCCTTGGACGCGACGGGTGCTCCGAGAGACCAGGTCAGAGTTATTTTCGAGCGCCTGTATGAAAAGGCCGACAGCCCGGAGTTCCGGGGCTGCGCATTTGCTCTTGCGGTAGCCGAGCATGGCGATTCCGAACGCGTCGTGACGGTCGCTCGCACACATAAGAAAGCCGTAGGCGACATCTTCCGCGCCGTCATATCCAAGGCCGGGCTCGGCCTTGACCAGACGGCCGCGCATCTATCGCTTCTTTATGAAGGCGCGCTTGCGACGGTGGCAGTGGGACGTGACCCGACAGCGGTTCTCGTCGCCCGAGACTGCGCACTTTCCGTCTTCGACGCCGCGATCCCACACGACCGGACATCTTGAGAGCACCAGAATAATGACAAAGATCATTGACTATTTCTTCGGCATCGGCTCGCCATGGGCTTTCATCGGTTTGGACCCATTCGCGGCACTGGCGTCCGAACAGAACGCAACGATCCGCCCGTATGTCATCCCCCTGATCGAGGATAATGGCGCGATCTATTCTCGCAACCGGCCGGAGGCCCGTCGCGCTTATTGGACGAAGGATCTCAAGCGTTGGGCGGCCATCCGGGGCAAAACGTTGAACTTCGAAAACCGTGCAGCCTTGTCGGATCCAACGCCCGCCGGCTTCCTTGTCCTTGCCGCCATCGATGCGGGCGAAGACTGGCTCAGGCTGACGAAAGCCCTGCAGGAAGCCTTCTGGTCAGGCGGTCAAAATATCGGTGACGCAGAGGTCCGTCGTGCGATCGCCGATGCCGCGGGTTTCGATGGCGCGGCTTTGGAAATACGTGCCCAGGGCGAAACTGTGCAATCCGCCTGGAAAGCAAATTATGAGACGGCCAGGGGCGCCGGCGTCTTCGGGCTTCCGACCTTCCGCTATGACGGCGAACTTTACTGGGGGCAGGACAGCCTGCCCTTCCTCGAGCGTCATATGAAGGGCGAAAAGCTCATCGCCTGATCCATCGCGAAAAAGGCTTGACCGCCGAGGATACTGTCAAATGAACAGGTTCAAGACCCATAGCTCCCATTGGGGCGCGTTTTCAGGCCGATACGAAAACGGAAGTCTTGAAGTCAGGCCTCATCCGGGCGATCCGGATCCGTCGCCATTGCTGGGCAATATTCCGGCGATCGCCCATAGCCCTATGCGCATCAGGCGGCCGGCGATCCGGCGCGGCTGGCTCGAAGGCACGCCGGATCACGCGCAGAATCGCGGGGCGGACGACTATGTCGAGGTCAGTTGGCGGCGCGCAGCTGACCTTGTCGCAAAAGAGCTGCAGCGCGTTTACAGAAATTTTGGTCCGGAGTCCGTGTTCGGGGGATCCTACGGCTGGTCGAGTGCCGGACGCTTCCACCATGCGCAAAGCCAGATCCATCGGTTTCTCAACGTGCTGGGTGGTTACGTCAGTTCCGTCAACACCTACAGCTCCGGCGCTGCAATGGTCATCCTCCCGCACGTGTTGGGACCATACGACCATTTCGACCGCAAGAGCGTCACCTGGGATGCCATCGAGCGGAGCAGCGAACTGGTTGTCGCCTTCGGCGGAATGGCGCTCAAGAACACGGACGTGCATGGCGGCGGCATCAGCGCGCATATCGTGCGCCAAAAGCTGAACGGTGCGAGCGCCCGCGGGGCGCGCTTTGTCCTCGTCAGCCCGCTGAAGAACGATTTTCCAGCCGAACTGAATGCACAATGGCTGCCGATTATACCGGGTACCGATGTCGCGCTGATGCTCGGCCTTGCGCATGCGCTCGCCCGTGAGGGACTGCACGATCGCGGATTTCTCGACCGCTATACCGTTGGCTACGAGCGTTTCGAGGCCTACCTGCTTGGCCGCAGCGATGGCGTCGAAAAGAGCCCGGAATGGGCGTCCCACATCTGCGGAATCGGCGCTGACGTTATCAGGAATCTCGCGCGTGCCATGGCCGGCGCCAGGACATTAATTACCGTCAGCCATTCCCTCCAGCGAGCCGACCACGGCGAGCAGCCGGTCTGGATGGGCATSGTGCTGGCCGCAATGCTCGGGCAGATCGGACTGGATGGCGGCGGCTATGCCTATTCCCTCGGCGCTTTGGGGAATATCGGTAAGGGCCAGCTTGGCGTTCCATTGCCGACCCTTGGCCAGTTCAAAAATCCCGTGGCGGATTTCATTCCCGTCGCGCGTATCGCCGACATGCTCCTCAATCCAGGCGATGAATTTCACTATAACGGCCAGGCGATGCGTTATCCCGACATCCGCCTCGTCTATTGGGCGGGAGGCAACCCGTTCCATCACCATCAGGATATCAACAGGCTGCGGGCGGCCTTCAAGAAACCGGAGACCATCATCGTCCATGAGACGGCCTGGACCTCGTCGGCGCGTCACGCGGACATCGTGCTGCCGGCGACGACCACGCTCGAGCGTGACGATATTGGTGCGGCGGACCGCGATCCGCTGATGGTCGCCATGAAGAAGCTGATCGAGCCGGTCGGCGAAGCACGGGACGATTATGAGATTTTCTCCGAGATAGCGGGCCGTCTCGGCAAGATCGAAGAGTTCACCGAAAACCGGACCAGCAAGGAATGGCTCGCCTTTCTTTTCGAGACGACGCAAAAGGCGCTTGCCGCCGCCGGGCACCAGGCTCCCGCCTTCGAGGCGTTCTGGGAGCGTGGAGAGATGCGCCTGCCGCTCAAGCCCAACGATGGCGGACCAGCGCGCGCCTTTCGAGACGATCCGTCTGGATCTCCGCTACAGACGCCATCCAGAAAGATCGAGATCTTTTCCGAGACGGTCGAAAGCTTCGGCTATGACGATTGCCGCGGCCATCCGCGATGGTATCCGCCCAGGGCAGAGACAGAGGGGGATGAAAGCCGCTTCCCACTCCATCTGGTCTGCAACCAGCCGCATCAGCGGCTGCACAGTCAGCTGGACTACGGCGATTTCAGCCGTTCCACCAAGATAAAAGGCCGGGAACCCGTTCGCATCAACCCGGTTGACGCGGCCGAGCGCGGCATCTCGGATGGCGATATTGTCAGGCTGTTCAACGCGCGCGGCAGTTGCCTTGCGGCAGCGGTGATCAGCGAAGGCGTGCGAGAGAGCGTGATGCAGCTTGCGACGGGCGCGTGGTTCGAACCGGACGATGCGGCCGCCGACAAGGCCATGTGCGTGCACGGCAATCCGAATATCCTTACCCGCGACGTCGGAACCTCCCAGCTCGCCCAGGCGTCGACCGGGCAGCTCACCAGAGTGGAGGTAGAACGTTTCGTCGGCGAGCTTCCCCCTGTGCGGATATTCGAGACGATGAAATTCGTGGAGGGTGCTGCCGAGCCCGGCAGGATCGCCGATCCAAAGTGAATCCCCGATGGCACCTGCCGCCCGGCGAACCCTGCCTATAGAGGCCGTTGCCTCCTGGGGTCACTGAACAACAAGGGCTGGAAATCCTCGATCCAAACGCGCCCTCTTGTTGAAAAACGTGCCGCGTTAAGGATCTCCACACACCGCAAAAAGCTGATCCTTACCGGGACCGGAAACGAAACAAAAAAATCTACAAAAACTATAGAAAAAGAATAACCAGTCTTTCTTGGTCGACGCGCATTGCCTAGGCTGTTCCCCATGAATTCTGTCAAAGAAACTGAGGAACGCATCCGATGCCGAGAGGCAAATAGCGATCAGAAAGCGAGCCTTGCGGCCGCGCCACGACACTCATCAGGCTGCTTAACCCAGTCATAATCATCTCGCGGTCAGGGCGAGCGCCTCGCCGGTCGATAGGTCTGCCGGCGGATGATGCCGTACGCCTGATGCAGCGACACCAGGATCAAAATGTATGTGCGGAACGGCAACAGCCCGCGCCGCAACCCTATCGAACACAACCCGAACCATCAGGATTTGCTCATGACCGAACGTTCTACGTTGCTCTCTCTTTCCCGGCGCCGTCTGCTGATAACGACGTCCGTGACGGCGACTGCACTTTTGGTGGTAACGGCAGGCTTCACTTCGGCTCAGAGCGCTGACGGCAATGGCGGTGAGATCACTTTCCTGATCGACTCGCTGGGTGACACCTGGATCCCGAACAACAGCGCGATCTCCAGCTTCCAAGGCCACATCTGGGGCCACGTGGCCGACAAGCTCCTCTACGTCGACGCTGACGGCAAGGTCAGCCCCTGGATCGCGGAGAAGTGGGAGCAGAACGACACGGCCACCGAGTTCACCCTGCACCTGAAGAGCGGCGTGACTTTCTCCGACGGCACCGCGCTCGATGCGTCGGCCGTCGTCGCCAACCTCGATATCTGGTACGCCGGCCGCAAGAGTGACGGTATCAACCCGATTGGGCTCTTTCCGAAGACCTACGACCACGCCGAAGCAATCGACGCGGCCACGGTGAAGGTCTTCTTCAAGAAGCCGACACTCGGCTTCATCCCGACCCTCGGTTATCACGGCTCGATCCTCATCTCCCCGAAGACCCTCGCGCAGCCCGCCGCCCAGCAGGCCGACCTCAGCAAGACTTCCGGAAGCGGCCCGTACGTGGTTGAATCCTGGAAGGAGGGCGACTTCGTCAAGCTGGTCAAGCGCAAGGATTACAACTGGGGTCCGGCGGCGGTCGGCCACACCGGTCCAGCCTATCTCGACACAATTACCTACAAGCTGGTGTCCGAGCCCTCGCTTCGCGTTGCCGCTGTGCAGTCCGGCCAAGCCGACGTCGCTTACAACGCCTCGCCGCAGGAGCTGGAATCTCTCAAGGCAGAGGGCTTCACCACCGCGACGCCACGCTATCTCGGCTTCGTGAACGGCTGGGCAATCAACACCAAGCTCGCGCCATATGATGACGTGAAAGTACGCCAGGCCCTCCAGGCCGGTATCAATCGCCAGGAGATCATCGACACCGTCTACACACCCGACTGGAAGCTCGCGACGTCGTTCATCCAGAGCAACGTGCCCGGAGCGACCGACCAAAGCGACCTCTTGGCTTACAACCCCGAAAAGGCCGAGAAGCTCCTCGACGAGGCAGGCTGGACCAAGGGCGCCAACGGCATCCGCACCAAGAACGGCGAGCCGCTGGTGCTGACGCTGCATTCCAACCCCTACCTCGCAACGTCGAAATCGGTCGACGAACTCATCGCCCAGCAACTCGGCAAGATCGGGTGGAAAGTCGCTATCCGTGCCTACGATGTCGTCACCTTCGGCCAAAAGGTCAAATACGGCGGTCCGGCCGTACCGGCCTACGAGGTGACGCGCAGCTTCATCGACGCAGGCACCGTCGCCAGCATCCTGACGAACGCCAACAACGGCGAGAACTGGTTCGCCCTCGACGAGAGCGACAAGACGCTCAACGAGCTACGCGACAAGATCGCCAGCGCTGGTTCCACCGAAAGCCGCAAACCGCTCCTCGACGAACTGCAGAAGTACATCCTCGACCAGGGCTACTTCATCCCGCGCACGCAAATCGTCCAACGCATCTACGTGCAGTCTCCCAAGCTCAAGGGCGAGATCTACAACGGCGTTGCCTATGCCAGCTACTACACGGYCACGAAAAGCGAATAGTCCCGCAATTCAACCGGACAACGCAAGAAGGTGACAGGCATGAGCAAAGCTTACCTCAACTACGCCGCAAAGCGCCTCGTGCAGGCGATCGTCGTGATCCTGCTGGCTTATGTCTTCACCTTCGTCGTCGTCAGCATCCTGCCCGGCGACCCGATAACCAATGTCCTGAACAATCCTCAAAACGGGTTCACGCAGGAGGAGATCAAGGAGATCATCGCCGCCCAGGGTCTGGATAAGCCGATCCCGGTGCAGCTATGGACATCCTTTTCCGGCTTCGTGACCGGCGATCTGGGCCTGTCGATGCGGACCAATCGGCCCGTGTCGACCCTGATCGCCGAGGTGCTGCCGTCGACGTTGGTCCTTGCTTCCGCGGGCCTCGTCGTCGCGCTGCTGTTGTCGGCGGTGATCGCCTATGGCACGCAGTTTCTTCCAAAACAGTTTGGCCAAGGCCTGCTGCGAGGTTTCCCGTCATTGTTCCTGTCGGTGCCCAACTTCGTGATCGGCCTGGTGCTGATCCACCTCTTCGGTTTCCAGCTCGGCGTCTTTCGCGTGATCGAGCCCGACAGCTTCTGGGCGACACTTTTCGCGGCGATCGCGCTCGGCATCCCCATCTCCGCGCAAATCGCCGAAGTCCTCATCGCCAACCTCGACCATGAGTCCGGGCAGGAATACGCCGCCGTCGCGCGCGGTCGCGGCCTTTCGCAAATGCGCCTGTTCGCCAAGCACCTGCTCAAGCCGTCGTCGCTCCCTGTCGTCACCGTCATCGCGCTGACCATCGGCGAACTGCTTGGCGGCTCGCTGATCACCGAGACGGTGTTCGGACGCACCGGTCTCGGCAGCCTGGTGCAAAGGTCGGTGAGCACGCAGGACCTGCCCGTGCTTCAGGCGGTCGTCTCGCTGGCGGCGGTGGTCTTCGTGATCGTCAACCTGATCGCCGATCTTGCCTACCCGCTGCTCGACCCGCGCGTAAAGCTCCTCGGCGCTCCCGAGCGTCGTCCAACCACAGCCGACGAAATTTCCGTCGGCATTTCCAAGGTGGTGACGCCATGACCCTCGCCTCCACCTACTCACCCTCGCGCGTCACCGCGGTCGGGCGGCTGACGGCGCTGCGCGTACCGCCGGTCGTCGCGCTCTCTTTGGCGATCGTCGCGCTGGCGATCGCCTGGTCGCTCGCCCCGAGCCTGTTCACCAGCTATGACCCGGTCAACGGCGTTCCCGCGCAAAAGCTGCTGGGCCCCAGTGCGGCGCACTGGTTCGGCACTGATCACCTCGGTCGCGACCTCTATACCCGCGTCGTCTATGGCACGGCCTCCTCTGTGGCGAGCGCGCTGATCGCCGTGGTCATCGGCGTTGTCGCCGGCGGCCTCATCGGCCTGCTGGCCGGCTTCTTCGGCGGCTGGGTGGATACCCTGTTTGCCCGCCTGGTCGACGTGCTGCTTGCAATTCCAAAATTCCTGCTGGCCGTCATCGTCGTCACCGCGATCGGCTTCGACACCACCAACGCCGCCATCGCAACCGGCGTCTCGGCGGTGGCTCTCTTCGCCCGGGTGATGCGCTCGGAGGTCATCAAGACCCGGCAGGCGACGTTCGTCGAGTCTTCATTTCTCCTGGGTGGCTCGCGCTGGCACATCCTGTGGCGCCACGTGCTGCCGAACGCGTCGCGCTCGGTGCTGCCGCTTGCAGTGCTGCAGTTCGGCGACTCGATCCTGGTGATCGCCAGCCTCGCTTTCCTCGGTTACGGCGACCCGCCGCCCGCCTCCGACTGGGGCCTGCTGATCTCGATCGGCAAGGATTACCTCAAATGGCCGTGGCTCGTTTACGCGCCCGCATTCGTCACGATCGCAACCGTCCTTTCTGTGAACAGGATCAGCCGATGGCTTCGCAAGACAGACTGACTGAGCTTTTCGCCCGTATTGACGCCACCGGATCGGCGCTCCCGCAATCGGCCCCCCTGCTCCGGATCGACGGGCTGTCGGTTTCCTACGGACCGCAGGAAGTCGTCAGCAACGTCGGGTTTGAACTCGGCCGCGGCAAGAGCCTCGCCCTCATCGGAGAGTCGGGATCGGGCAAATCGACGATCGCGCGCGCGGTGTTGCGACTGCTCCCCACGGGTGGACGCGCGACCGGCCGCGTCGAGTTCAACGGCCAGGAGGTGTTGGGGCTCTCGGAACGTCGTTTCCGGCCACTGCGAGGACGTGCGATCGGGTTCGTGCCGCAAGACCCCGGCAATTCGCTCAACCCCGTCCGGACGATCGGCGCCCAGGCGATGGAGGCGGCCGCGCTCATCGACGAACCCAACACGGCAATCCGCAAGGCGCTCGTCCTGGAAACCTTCGCCCAGGTCGGGCTCGACAACCCCCAGCGCGTATACGACTCCTACCCGCACCAACTGTCCGGCGGCATGCTGCAGCGCGTGTTGATCGGCCTTGCCGTTCTTCCACGCCCGTTGCTGCTGGTCGCGGACGAGCCGACCTCGGCGCTCGACGTCACGATCCAGAAGCGCATCCTCGACCTGCTTTCCAAGTTGCAGCACGAGCTTGAGATCAGCTTGCTCCTCATCACCCACGACCTGGCGATCGCCGCCGAGCGGGCCGATGCGCTGGTGGTCCTCAAGGACGGCGTCGTTCAGGAAGCCGGCAACACTGCGGCTGTCTTCTCTGCGCCCGCCTCGGCATATGCTAGGAAGTTGCATGCCGACGTCCCGGCGCTCAACCCGGACCGCTACCGTGCGCTGCGCGATCCCGCCTTCCGTTTCCTCGGGACCAAGGCCGACAAGGCACCGAAGATCGAGGTTAGCGGCGTCACCAAGACGTTCACGGTGGACGGCAAGGTTCTGACGGCCGTCAACGACGTGTCGTTTGCCGTCCAGGCTGGCACCACACACGCGCTGGTCGGCGAATCCGGTTCGGGCAAGACGACGGCAATCCGGCTGCTGCTTGGGCTCGAACAACCCGACATCGGCACGATCGCGGTCGCCGGCGAGCAGCTCCATGGTCGTTCGCACGAGTCGCTGCGCGCGGTATGGCGCCACCTTCAGCTCGTCTATCAGAATCCGTTCACCTCGCTGGACCCGACCTGGAAAGTCGAGCAGCTGGTGCGCGAACCGCTCGACCGGTTCAAGATCGGAACAGCCAACGAACGCGCCGAGCGAGTCCGCGAAGCGCTGGCCAATGTCGGACTAGGAGAACACCTGCTTTTGCGCAAGCCGGAAGCCTTGTCAGGTGGCCAGCGCCAGCGCGTGGCGATCGCCCGAGCGCTGGTCCTCAAGCCTGATGTGATCGTGCTCGATGAGCCCACTTCCGCGCTCGACGTCAGCGTCCAGGCGGATATCGTCGAGGTGCTGCTTTCGCTGCAGGCCAAGCTTGGCTTGACCTATGTATTCGTATCCCACGACCTGGCCCTGGTTCGCCAACTCGCCCACACCGTCTCGGTGATGCAGTGCGGACGCATCGTCGAACATGGGATCGTCACCGACATCTTTGAAAGACCCCAGCAGCCCTATACCCGCTCGCTGCTGGAATCGATCCCATCCGGCATTGCCGGGGATGCCCGCGTGTCACGCCTGGAACCCCGTCGCATCATCAGCAGGGAAAAGATCGCATGACCATCGCTGCCCCTCTAAATCCTCAGCCCGCGTCGTTCCGCCCAAAGCGGCGGCTTGGCTTCAACACCAGGGTATCGTTCAATGACGAGACCGGACCGGCGCAAGGTCTGCGCGACGGGATCGCGTTGTTCAAGGAAGCCGAGCGGCTGGGTTACCAGTCGGGCTGGGCCTATCAGCGACATTTCGATCACTACCTCTCCTCGCCGCTTCCGTTCTTCGCCGCCGCCGGTCAGCACATCAGGCGGATCAACCTGGGATCGGCGGTCATCCCGATGCGCTACCAGGATCCTATCCTGCTTGCCGAAGCGGCCGGTACGACCGACTTGCTCATCGATGGCCGGCTTGAACTTGCGATATCGACCGGCGCCAACGCGGCGTTCGACGCGGTGTTCGGTGCAGCCGACACCGACGCCCGGACGGAAGCCAAACGGCGCCAGGCACGCTTCCTCTCGGCGATTGCGGGCGAAGTCCTCCATACTGTCGTTTCGCCGGGCCAGGGTGCTCCGCAAGGTGCGGAATTGCGGGTAACGCCGCATAGCCCGACCCTGYGCTCCCGCATTCGGCAAGGTTCAGCCAGCCTCAGCTCGGCCGTGCAGGCAGCCGAACTCGGGATCGGACTCATCTCGGGAACCGTGCAGCACGGCCAGGCCGAGGGCGAGACTTTCGGGCAGTACCAGGCTCGCATCATCGAGACGTTCCGTACCACCTGGCTCACGATCTGGGGAACGGAGCCGCCACCCGTCGCCGTCGCCGCCTCCATCCTGGTTGGGACGACCGCAGAACTTCGAGAGAAATACGCTGCCTATGACCTCGAGCGTCGCACCATCGGAATTGCCGCGTCGCGTCCCAAAGGTGCCCTCGCGCCTCCCAGCCAGCCTGTCGGCGCTCAGATCTCGCCTGTCTTCCAGGGCACGCCCGATCAAGTGATTGAAGCCGTGTTCAATGACCCGGGCCTCGCAGCCGCGGACGAGGTCGTGCTCTTCCTGCCCCCCGCCTTCGGCCTCGCGGAGAACGTAAGGTTGCTGACCGATCTGGCCGAGACAGTTGCTCCAGCACTTGGCTGGTCGCCTGCCTTGTAACCCATGCAGAGGCTAAACGGCTTGATGCCAGGACAGTCAAAGACGGCCTGCGTCAACGCCATGGCGGGGAGTGGGTCCTATTCCATCCGTCGCGATAGCGAATATTTTCTATAAAATCGATAGAAAGAGAATGACCTGTCTTCCTCGTGGCGCTGCCGCGCCTTAACGTCAATGCAATGGTCTGCAACCTGAAGGAGCTCACATGCCCGCGGAATTCATTAGCGTCAGCTTTCCCAACGCGTCGAACGACCTCAACCCCATTCCCGACGCACCTGTGGATCCTCGGTTCCTGGAGCGCTATGCACGTGCCCTCGATGATTACGGTTTCAACTACACGCTGATCCCCTACTCCTCCTCGTCCTTCGATCCCTTCACGCTCGGCGCAACCGTCCTGGCGCACACGAAGCATATCAAGATCATCGTGGCTTTGCGCCCGAACACCGTCTATCCGACGGTCGCAGCCAAATCGCTTGCAACACTCGATCAGTTGAGCGGCGGGCGTGTCGTCGTTCACTTCATTGCAGGCGGCAGCGACGAAGAGCAGGCGCGCGAAGGCGACTTCCTCAACAAGGAGGAGCGTTACGAGCGGCAGGAAGAATACATCAGGATCCTCCGTCTGGCCTGGACGTCGAAAGAACCCTTCGACTTCGATGGGAAATACTACCAGTTCAAGCAATTCCGCAGCGCTGTGCGCCCAACCAGTGGCCTGATCCCGATTTCGGTCGGCGGTTCGTCGGATGCCGCCTATCGCATCGGGGGTTCTCTGGGCGACATTTTCGGGCTCTGGGGCGAGCCGCTTGCAGAAACAAAGCAGCAGATCGAACGGATATACACAGAAGCGGCAAAGGCAGGCCGGACGGATCGCCCTCGCATATGGGTTACCTTCCGGCCGATCGTGGCGGAAACGGACGAGTTGGCATGGGAGAAGGCGCATAGAGTTCTCGACCAGTTGAACGAAAACCGTCAGAAAGGCTTGGCACGCGCACCACTCAATGCGGCACGCCCGGCCAATGTCGGCTCTCAGCGGCTTCTTGACATCGCGGCGCGCGGCGATGTCCATGACCGCGCTCTATGGTATCCGACGGTGACCGCGACCAATGCTGGCGGCGCCACCACTGCGCTGGTGGGTTCGCCGCGCACCATTGCCGATTCCATCCTCGACTACATCGATCTTGGCTGCGATCTGATCTCGATCCGCGGCTATGACAATTACAATGATGCGGTCGATTACGGCCGTTACATCCTGCCGCTGGTGCGCGAAGGCATTCGCGAACGGGAAGAGGCGAATAAGAAGAAAAGTGCTGCGTGATATGTGCAGTCTGGCCCGAGCGCCGGACTGCACACCCCCTTTTCTCAACGCAGCCGGATCTGCTGTCCTTTGCCTAGGGGCATTGTTCCCTTAACAGCCAGAAAGCGTCGACCCGCATGGCCTATGATGTAATCGTTCCAGATGAAACCGTGCGTGTTCTCGCGGAAGCCGCACCGGATGCGGATCGAACCGGCCAATTTCCCTGGACCGGTATCTATGCCGTTCATCAGAGCGGCCTGCTCGAGAGCACCGTTGCAACCCGCTATGGCGGTGAAGGCGGAACACTCGGYGATGCGGCCCACATTCTGGCGGCGCTGGGGCGGGGTGATCCCTCGGTGGCGCTGATCAGCGCCATGACGATCTTCAATCATCTCGGCCAAGCCGCAAAGAACCATTGGCCTGATGATCTGTACAGGCGTCTGCTGGCGGAGGCTAAGCAGAAACCGTTATTGCTCAACGCCGCGCGCGTCGAGCCGGAACTGGGGTCTCCGGCACGTGGCGGTCTACCCGCGACCGTTGCCCGCCGCACGGCAAACGGCTGGTCGATCACGGGTCGCAAGCGCTTCGTGACCGGCGCATACGGTCTGACGCATTTCCTTGTCTGGGCGCATACCGACGAGACGCCCGCGCGTGTCGGAACGTTCGTCGTGCCGAACGGATTGCCCGGCATCGATGTGATCGAGAACTGGAACAGCCTGGGCATGCGCGCCACAGGTTCGCATGACGTCGAATATACCGACGTCGAGATCTCGGCGGAAAACGTGCTGGAACTCGTCGATCCGTCGGTGGCCCAGCAGGACAATCGCGCCCATGCGGCGATGACCTTGGCGCTGACCGCGATCTATCTCGGCGCGGCCGAAGCCGCGCAAGCGGCCTTCATCCGCTTCGCACATGAACGCGTGCCGGCCAATCTGGGCCATCCCATTGCCCGAACAGAGCGGTTTGTGGCGCTCTCGGGCGAGATCGACCTGCTGGTCGCTGGCGCCCGGCAGATCATTTTTGGCGCGCTTGAGGCCGACCATGGTGACGCGGAAAGGATGATAAGGGCTCGGCTGATCGCGGGCCGGCAACTGCGTGAAGCCGTGCAGATCGCGGTACGCGGCATCGGCAATCCGGGTCTTAGTGCCGACTTGGGGCTTGAACGGCATTTCAGGGATATCCAATCCGTGCTCGTCCACGCGCCGCAGGAAGATACATCCATTTCGATATTGGGCCGTGCCGCCTTTGACCGATGGAATAAAGAGGAAACTGCCCGCTCGAGCTATCCGGCAGAGCTGGCGGTCCTCAAAACAGCATAGCAAACAGAGCGCCTCGCCCGATGACCTCCCTCCTCCCTCGCATGATCGAGGCGAACTCGCGAAAGGAATTTAGATGAGCAACGATCTGATCGTCGGCTTCTCGGGCAATCTGTCCCGCCCGTCCAGCACCAGGCGCTTCGTGGAGAGCGTCGCGGAATCGCTGGCGAAGCAGGCAGGCCTGCAGCATGCGGTGTTCGACATCGAGGACCTCGGCACCTCACTGGCGGCCGCAAGATCGGTCGCGGACCTCGATCCCTCAGCAAAAAAGGTGATCCAAACAATCATCGAAGCTGAAGCGCTCGTCATCGGCTCGCCAACCTACAAGGGGAGCTATACCGGCCTGTTCAAGCACGTCTTCGATCTCCTCGATCCGGCAGACCTGCGCGGCAAACCCGTCATCCTGACGGCAACCGGCGGGGGCGATCGACACTCCCTCGTTGTCGAGCATCAGCTTCGCCCGCTGTTTGCTTTTTTCGAGGCCTTTGTGCTGCCGACGGCAATCTACGCCTCAAGCCGCGATTTCACGGATGGCATTCCGTCAACGGCTATTCTCGGTCGCGTAAACCAGGCGCTGGCGGAGGCTTCCGTCCTTGTGAAGGTCCGATCGACAGCAGACGCGATTGCCGCAGAATAAGCAGTCGGCGGGCAAAAATGACTGCACCAAAGAAATACGTCGTCGGCATCACCGATCACATGTTCGGCGCGCCTGATCTCGAGGCAGAAGTGCTCGGCGACGATGTCGAGATCGAGTTCTTCGCCAGCACCGACGAAGCATCTTTCGATCCAGATCGATTGGCGAGGCTCGATGCCCTGATGGTCTGGGGCGCGCGGCTCGGGTCGCGCAGCATCGCCCATCTTTCCCGCTGCAAAGGCGTCGTGCGCTACGGTGTCGGCTACGAGAAGATCGATCTTTCGGCTCTGGCGGATGCAGGCATTCCGTTCGCCAACAATCCCGATTATGGCACGGAGGAAGTCGCCGACCATGCAGTCGCGATGATCCTGTCCCTGCACCGGCGACTCTGGGAGCACGACGCTCGCGCCCGTGGCTACACGTCCGGATGGCAGGTCCATAGCCTGAAGCCGCTTAGCCGCTCGAACCGGGCCGCGGTGGGTGTTGTCGGCGTCGGGCGGATCGGCACAGCGGTGGTGAACCGCCTGAAGCCATTTGGATTCCGCATCCTGGGTTATGATCCCGGCCAGCCGCCAGGTCATGAGAAGGCGATCGGCTATGAACGCACCGACCGGCTTGACGACCTCTTCGCCCAGGCGGATATCATCACCCTGCATTGCCCGGCAAATAACCAGACGCGTGGCATTCTGGACGGGAGTGGGCTTTCCCGGCTCAAGCCTGGAGCCATCCTGGTCAACACCGCGCGCGGAGAGCTGCTCGACGATCTCGATGCGCTCGAAGCCTCACTGCGAAACGGCCAACTCGCGGCGGCGGCAATCGACACGCTGGCGCAGGAGCCGCCGCGCGAGCATCCGCTGCTGACAGCATGGCGCGATAGGAGTGACTGGCTTGAGGGGCGGCTGGTAATAACGCCACACAATGCCTTCTACTCCGATCATGCAGCCATCGAGATGCGCCACAACGCAGCGCAGACGGTCAAAATCCTGCTCGACGAGGGCCGGCTGCGAAATCAGATCACGGCGTGAGCGGCTGTCATTTGGAAACGAGACGTCAGGTCGAGCGCTTGCTATCCCGCTCTGACCGGAGGGCAAATCAGGTGTAGGTCTACCGACTGAAGGGTGATCGCCTTGACAGGAATCGAACCGTGAATTCAGCCTGGCACGCATGAGACTTTGGCTCGATATGACACGTTAACGACATACTGTCGTCCGCTGGTACAAAATCATTAGGGCAAGCATATCGTCTTTTGGAGCGGAATTCGCGGTTCGTCTTGCCGCCGGTCGTCTGCTCCCTAGATCCGACACATGGATACCGAGCGAACCACAGCTCCTATCAAATCGGTAAGAGCGTCTTCGCGGAAACCTCTCCAGAGGTTGAGCCCGGCCATTGTAGAGCAAGTCGAGCGCCTGCTCGGTGGACGCACGCGTGATATCCGTCTCAATGGCGAGCTGGCTCGGCTTTTTGGCGAACGCTCCTGGCCGCGGACTGCCAAGATCATCCGCGCGTGGATGGTTTGGGTTATCGTGCTCGACGTCCTGACGTTGGGCCTCAACGCGATCTTGCTTCCGACCGAAACCGTCATGTCGATGCTTTGGCCTGCGTCTATCCTTCCCCCCGCAGCTCTTGTCGCCGCGATAGCCTTCCTGCGGCCGCGCGCTTTGTGGGTGCAGGGAGTTTTCCTCCTCTCGGCTGTTTTTCTCATCCTCCTGTCCGTCGCCTTGGTGGGCGTGAACACCGGTGGCGAGTTTTACGAGCGGCATTTGACCATCATGCTTTTTGTGGCCGTCACCGCCATTATCATATTTCCCGTTCCACTCGGTTGGGCGATGGCGATCGGTGCTGCTGCCCTCGGTATCTACCTTGTGTTTCAACTGCGCAATCCGGGTATCGAAGCGGGAAGTGCTCTGGCCGGGACGCTGTTTTTCGCAAGCGGTGTGGCTGCAACCGTCGTTGCCCGACGCACCGCCACCATCTTCGCTCAGAAGACTTTTCTACTTGAGTTACGAGATCGAAGTCGCCTCGCAGAGCTTACTGATGCTAATTCGCAGCTGGAATTGCTGGCGCGGACAGATCCGCTGACGGGTGTCGCCAACCGGCGTTCGATGATGGAAACGCTCCATCATTTCTGGGATGAGGACCTAAAACGAACGAACGGCGCGGCGATGCTGATGTGCGATGTCGACGACTTCAAGCGCCTCAACGATAATCTCGGGCATGCCGAAGGCGACCGCTGCCTGGTGAAAGTTGCCGGCATCATTCAGAGCAGCATGAGGGACGAGCGGGACCAGGTCGCCCGGTATGGAGGCGAAGAATTTCTCGTCTTTCTCCCAGGCTCTGATGAACAAGAGGCCCGGGGGGTTGCTGAGAGAATTCGCAGCCGAGTAGAAGCTGCATCTCTTCCAAATCCTACCTCCCGCGTCGGCCCCTGGGTCACTGTCAGCATCGGAATAGCAATATTGATGCAAAACAGCGAACTCGTGTCGGCAGAGCACATGCAGCGCCAAGCGGATGCGGCGCTCTATCTTGCCAAAAAGACCGGGCGCAACTGCGCGATGGTCCATGCTTCAGAGGTCGGTCAAGCCTCCGACTAAAGCCCTTCGCCTTTTTTATTGTCCAAAAGGACGACCTTAAACGGCTGCAAGCCGGGTCCGGTGCCAGCCGCCCATACTTGACCATTTGACAGATATCCTACAAGTGGATATGCAACATGCATCTTATCGGCGATGCGAGAAAGTGACCGGCATGACACTGAAATCGATGAAGCCGCTGACGCGCGCGCCGCTGCTGCATGTCTCCGTTCAGGAAAGTCTGCGCGCCTACATCGACGACAACGGCCTTGCGCCCGGAACCCTGCTTCCGGCGGAAGGAGAGCTTGCCACCCAGCTCGGTGTCAGCCGCAATTCGCTGAGGGAAGGCATTAAGGCGCTGGAATCGCTCGGCGTGCTGGAGACGCGGCGCGGTGTCGGCATTTTCGTGAAGGCCTTTTCCTTCGAGCCGCTTCTCGACAACCTCGCTTACGGCCTCGGCGGCGCCCTGCGACAAATCGAGGAAGTCCTCGAAATCCGGCGCACGTTGGAAGTGGGATTGATCGGCAAGACGATCGACGTGATCGAGGAGGAGGACATCGCCGAGCTGCGTGCCACCGTCAATCGGATGCGCGCCCATGCCGAGCGCGGTGAAACCTTTGCGGAAGACGACCAACTGTTCCACCGACTGCTGTTTCGCTGCCAGGACAATGAAACGCTCGTGCGGCTGATCGATGTCTTCTGGCTCGCCTTCTACAAGGCATCGGATTTCGTCAATCTCGAAAATACCGATCCGATGGCGACGTGGCGCGACCATGCCGCGATCGTCGATGCGATCGAGGCAAGAGATCTGGAGGAGGCGCGCAGACGCCTGGATCGTCACTACGAGGGCATTGCCCGGGTGATTGCCAACAACAAGACAAGTTCAAACGTGGGAGGAACACATGAAAAGACTGTCTAGATTATCCGTTATTGCGCTTGGCGCCCTGCTGTCGACGGCGGCCGTTCCGGCTCTTGTCGTTTCGGGCGTTGCAGCTGAGGCTCAGGCAGCCACGCTATCCGGCGGCTTCGATGTCGGCCCCGGAGGCTTCCAGGGCAACTTCAATCCGCTCGCCGCGACCGCCGGCTTCACCTGGCTCAGCGTCTACTACGAACCGCTGATCACCTATGATGAGAAGCTGCAGAAGGTCGTCGGCGCGCTGGCAAGCTCCTACGAGGTCAGCTCGGACCAGATGACCTACACGTTCAAGCTGGCAGACGCCAAATGGCATGACGGCAAACCGTTCACCGCCAAGGACACGAAGTTCACCATCACCCTTGCGATGGATGCGAAAACCGGCTCGGTGCTCGCTGCCCGGCTGAAGGGCATATCGTCGGTCGAGACGCCGGACGATCACACGGTTGTCATCAAGCTCAGCGCACCCAGCAGCAGTTTTCTCGACACGATGACCAAGGTGATGATGCTCCCCGAGCATGCGCTCTCCTCGATTCCGGCCGACCAGCTGGCGAAGAACGCGTGGTGGTCCACAGCTCCGATCGGCACTGGTCCGTTCAAATTCACCAAATACGTCTCGGATCAATATGTCGAACTTGCTGCAAACACTGATTATCGCGGTGGCAAACCCGCACTGGAACGCGTCATCAATCGCTATTTCGCCAACCCGACCGCAGCGATCGCGGCGCTGAGAGCCGGCGAAATCCAGTTCACCTATGTCGATTCCAACGACGTGCCGACCTTCAAGGACAACAAGGACTTCAAGGTCATCGAAGGCAACTCTTTCGTCGTTAACTATCTCGGCTTCAACCACGATTCCCCGCTCTGGAAGGACGTGCGCGTCCGCCAGGCGGTGATGTACGCGATCAATCGCGATGCCATCATCCAGAGCCTCTATGGCGGTGCGGCCAAGCCTGCCAATTGCGCCTATGTTGCCGAACAGCTGATACCCCCTGATATCGATAGCTATGCCTATGATCCCGAGAAGGCCAAGAAGCTTTTGACGGATGCCGGCTGGGACCAGATCAATGGCGGCAAGCCGATCACGCTTCTGACCTATTACACCACGCCGCTGGCGACCAACGTGCTTGCCGCAGTCCAGGCGATGCTTGCCCAGGTCGGCATCAACATCGTCCCGCGCGCCGTCGATGCGCCGACCTATAACAGCATCGTGCTCAATGCGACGCCGGACGTTGCCCAGTTCCAGATGGTTTATGCCGGGCTGCAGAACGGGCCGGATGCCGGAAGCATCAATGTCGGCCTCAACGAGAAGCAGATCCCTCCGGCCGGACCGAATGTCGCCAGGGTTCGCATGCCTGACCTCACCAAGGCGCTCGATAGTGCCTTGGCCGAGCCGGACAGTGCCAAGCGGGATGCCGCCTACCAGGACGTCTGCAAGGTGATGAACACGAACCTGCCCTGGGCGACGCTCTGGGTGGCAAACCGCTACGGCATCGTCTCGACCAAGGTGAAGGATTTCGTCTGGACGCCGGCGCCAGGCGGCGGCCCCTACCAGGCCAACCCGCAGAAATGGTCGATCGCCGAATAGGCGGTTTCCGGGAAAGCCTTGAGGGTGGCTTCGGCCACCCTGACAAGACGGATGAACCATGCTCCAATACAGTCTCAGACGCCTGGTCATAGGAATAGGCATGCTCGTCGCCCTGAGCATGCTGATCTTCCTGCTGCTGCGCCTGACGCCCGGCGATCCGATCGATGCCTTTATCGATCCGAACCTGCCGATGTCGCCGTCAGACCTTGCCGATCTGCGCAGAAACCTCGGGCTCGATCAGCCCTTGCCCGCGCAGTATCTGGGCTGGTTGCAGCAGGCGCTGACCGGCAATCTCGGCTATTCGATCAAGCGTCTCGATCAGCCGGTTCTCGGCCTGGTGCTGTCACGGATCGGCCCGACGGTGCTCTTGATGGGCACTGCACTTGTCTTCGCCATCGTCGCAGGCATCGCCTGCGGAGTGATCGGCGCCGTCCGCCGCAATTCGCTTGCCGATCTCTCCTTATCCGTGGTTGCGCTTGCCGGCATTTCGAGCCCGGCATTCCTCAGCGCGCTGATCGGCCTTTATATTTTCTCCGTCCGCCTGCACTGGATGCCATCAGGCGGCATGCTGACGCCGGGCGAGGAATTCTCGGTGGGCGATCTCCTCCACCATCTGATCCTGCCGGCGGCACTTCTGTCTGTCGCGCAAGCCGCATTGATCATGCGTTACATGCGCGCTTCGCTGCTCGAAGTCCTGAACCAGGATTACGTGCGCACCGCCCGCGCCAAGGGCGTTCGCGAGTTCTGGGTCATCACCAAGCATGCCTTGCGCAATGCGCTTCTTCCGATCGTCACGCTGATCGGCTCCACCATCGGGCTTGCAATCGGCGGCGCCATCTTCATCGAGAGCGTCTTCAACTGGCCGGGCATGGGTCTCTTGCTCGTCGACGCAGTGCAGACCCGCGACTACCCCGTCATYATGGGGGCGACGCTCGTCATCGGCACCTGCGTTATCGTCGTCAATCTTCTGACCGATATCACCTATGCGGTCGTCGACCCGCGCATCAAGGTGGGCTGATCATGCTGGCACGCTCTTCCGAACGCCGGAGCCCCGGACCACTTGCCCGCGCCTTCAGTCGGTTTCTGCTCAATCGCGCAGCCGTTGCCGGCGTCTGCATTGCCATTCCGATGCTGCTGCTGATCCTTTCCTATCCGCTATGGTGGGCTTTCCGGCCGAACGACATCGATCTTCTGGCCATGAATAGCGGCCCGACGGCGACGCACTGGTTCGGAGCCGATGGTGTCGGCCGCGACGTCTTCGCCCGCGTGCTCGAAGGCGGCCGGATTTCGCTGCTGGTCGCCGTCGCATCCACCGCGCTTTCCGCGGTCATCGGTTTTCTTTTCGGGGCAATCTCGGCGCTGGCAGGACGCTGGACGGACGCCGTCTCGATGCGCTTCGTCGATCTGGTGATGACCCTGCCGCCCGTCATCTTCCTGCTTGTGCTCGCCTCGATTGCCGGCACCGGCATCTGGCCGACGGTGCTGGTCATCTCGCTGCTCTCCTGGCCGCTGCTTGCGCGCATGATCCGCTCGCGGCTGCTGGAATTGCGTGAACGCGACTTCGTCATGGCCGCTCGCGGCATGGGCGCCGGCATCGGACATCTGCTCTTTCGCCACGGCCTGCCGAACTCGATCGATATCCTGGTGGTCTATGCAACGCTGCAGATTGCCAATGCCATCCTGCTCGAGGCGGGGCTGTCCTTTCTCGGTCTCGGCATCGCCCCGCCGGCAGCAAGCTGGGGCAACATGCTGAACGCGGCCCGCTCGACCGCCGTGCTCGAACAATATCCGTGGCAATGGCTCTTCCCCGGCGCCGCGCTCATCCTTGCCGTCCTGGCGATCAACTTCATTGGCGATGGCCTCAGAGATGCCTTCGACCCGCGTGCCGAACTGAACTGACAATCGAAAGAAGCGAAAATGACCAAATTCAAGGGTGTCGTTCCCCCCGTCGTAACACCGCTCAATCCGGATCTCACCGTCGACTACCCATCCTATACGCGCGTGCTCGAGCATCTGATCGGTGCCGGCTGCCATGGCGTATTCGTGCTCGGCTCGACGAGCGAGGTGATCTTCCATGACGAAAAGACCCGGCGGGACATCATCGAACATTCGGCCATGGTGGTGAATGGCCGGGTGCCGCTGATCGTCGGGGTCATCGATCCAACCACGGATCGCGTCATCGCTCATGCAAAGGTCGCAAAGGCCGCTGGCGCCGATGCGGTCGTGGTGACGGCGCCATTCTATACGGTCACCAGCCAGTCCGAGATCCTCGACCACTTCCGTTATATCCGCGACGCGGTGGACATTCCGCTGATCGCCTACGACATTCCCGTCTGCGTTCACGTCAAGCTGCAGCGCCAGACCGTGGTCACGCTTGCCAGGGAAGGCGCGATTATCGGCCTCAAGGATTCCAGCGGCGACGACGGCAACTTCCGCTATGCGCTCCTCGATCTTGCCGAGCACAAGGACGTCTTCCTGATGACCGGCTCCGAGATCGTCGTCGACACCGCCCTGCTGATGGGCGCCCATGGCGTTGTCCCCGGTATCGCCAATGTCGATCCGCACGGCTATGTCCGCCTTTGGAATGCTGCGCAGCGCGGCGACTGGGTCGCCGCGAAGAAGGAACAGGAGCGCCTCTGCCGCCTCTTCGAAATCGTCTGGGTCGCGCAGGGCCGCGTCAGCGGCGGCGCAGCCGGCATCGGCGCCTTCAAGACCGCCATGCGCAGCCTCGGCATCATCGATTCCGCCGTCATGCCGCGGCCGCGTGCCTCCCTCAACGAAGCCGAAACCGCGCGGATCGATGAGATCCTGCGTGCAACCGGTCTGCTGAACTGAGCCAGCTGATGGAACAGACCGCCGAACCCGTACTCGACATCAGAGGATTGCGAACGATCTTCCGCATCCGCGGCGGTGAGATCACGGCGGTCAACAATATCGACCTGACCGTTGCCGCTGGCGAGACGCTCGCGCTCGTCGGCGAATCCGGCTCCGGCAAGTCGGTCACAAGCCTATCGGTCATGCGGCTGCTCACCCGAAACATCGGCGTGATCGCCGCAGGCAGCATCCGCCTTGCGACGAGCGACGGCGTGGTCCGCGATCTCGTCTCCCTCGACGACGAGAGCATGCGCAGGATCAGGGGCGACGACATCGGCATGATATTCCAGGAGCCGATGTCGAGCCTCAATCCCGTCTTTACCATCGGTGACCAGATCGCCGAGCCGATCCGCATCCATCGCGGTGCCGATCGCAAGGCGGCGATGAACGCAGCCGTCGCGTTGCTTGAAAGCGTCGGCATACCGGACGCTCGACGCCGTGCCGGCCAATATCCGCACGAACTGTCGGGCGGCATGCGGCAGCGTGCGACGATCGCCATGGCGCTCGCCTGTGATCCGGCGCTGTTGATCGCCGACGAGCCGACCACGGCGCTCGATGTGACGATCCAGGCGCAGATTCTCGACCTGCTCCTCAAACTGCAGCGCGAGCGCGGCATGGCCATGCTCTTTGTCACCCACAATCTCGGCGTCGTCGCCGAAATCGCCCATCGCGTCGCGGTGATGTATGCTGGACGGATCGTCGAAGAAGGGCCGGTCGGCGAGGTCTTCCGCAATCCGAAGCATCCCTACACGATGGGCCTTCTCGCCTCCATGCCGCGCCTTGGCCATGCGGCGCGGATGAAACAGGCCGGCGAAAAGCTCGCTGCGATCCCCGGCATGGTCCCGAGCCTGATGAACATGCCGAGCGGCTGCGCCTTTTCCCCGCGCTGCAAGTTCGCGATCGAAGCCTGTCGCGTCACGGTTCCCGCGCTCGAACAGGTCAATCCGCAGCACCGCAGCCGCTGCATCAGATGGCAGGAGATCTAGATGAGCGCACCGCTGCTTTCCGTCCGCGACCTTTCGAAACATTATACCTCCCGCGGCACGCGGCTGAACATTCTTCAGGGCATCTCCTTCGATATCGGCAAGGGTGAAGTCGTCGGGCTTGTCGGCGAATCCGGCAGCGGAAAGACCACGATCGGGCGTTCCGTCCTTCGCCTCGTCGAACCCTCGTCCGGCAGCGTCCGTTTCGACGGGACGGAGCTCACAGCGCTTTCCGCCTCCGCGCTCAGACGGCAACGGCCGCGCATGCAGTATATATTCCAGGACCCCTTCGCCAGCCTGTCGCCGCGCATGACCATCGGTGAGATCCTGACGGAAGGCTTGCAGATCCAAGGGATCGGCACTGCCCGCGACAGGCTCGACCGGGCACGGTCGGCCTTGGCAGAGGTCGAACTGCCCGCCGATGCGATCAATCGGTACGCGCATGAATTTTCCGGTGGCCAGCGCCAACGCATCGGCATTGCCCGGGCGTTGACCTTGTCGCCCGACTTCATCGTCGCCGACGAGCCGGTCTCGGCGCTCGACGTGTCGATCCAGGCGCAGGTGATCAACCTGCTGCGCGACCTGCAGCAGCGGCTTGGCCTGACCATGCTGTTCATCTCGCATGACCTCGCCGTCGTCGAATATATCTGCGACCGGGTGATCGTGCTCTATCTCGGCCGCATCATGGAAGTCGCGCCGAGTGCCGATCTCTATGCGAGACCGCAGCATCCCTATACGCGCGCCTTGCTCTCGGCGATTCCCTCGCCTGATCCGGATGCCCGCCGTAACAGGCAGATCCTGAAAGGCGATATTCCAAGTCCGGCCAATCCGCCGAGCGGATGTGTTTTTCGCACACGCTGTCCGAGCGCGCTCGAGGCCTGTGCCGGCGCCGTTCCGCAACTGCGGGAAGTCGCGCCGGGCCACTTCAAGGCCTGCATTCGCGACGACCTCAACTGATCCGTCATCCATCGGGGAAAAACAGATGAACGCGAAGATGCCGCGTCCCGCCATCGGCGGAAATTGGGCGAGCCTGCTTCTGCCGATCGCAGCCGATGACAACATCGAATTCGGCAAGCTCGGTGAAGAGATCGACATCCTCATCGATGCCGGCGTCGATGGTATTTACTCAAATGGCACGGCCGGCGAATTCCACAATCAGACGGAGGTGGAGTTCGACAGGATCCAGGCAATGCTGGCCGAGCGCTGCAAGGCGTCTTCAAAGCCATTCGTCATCGGCGCCTGCCAGCCCGACCCGCTGATCATGCTCAATCGCGTCCGCCGCGCCGCCGCGCTCGATCCCCGCGCCATTCAGGTCATATTGCCGGACTGGTGGCCGCTCAACGATGCCGAAGCGATCGACTTCCTGAAACGAGCGGCCGAGGCTGCCGACGGAATTCCGTTCATCCTCTACAATCCGCCGCACGCAAAACGCGTGCTAGCACCAAAGGAGCTGGGCATGGTCTGCGCCGCGGTGCCTGAGGTGATCGGCATCAAGCTCGCCGATGGCGACGCCTCCTGGTATGCCGAGGCGCGCCGGCATCTGTCCGGGCTGTCACTCTTCGTCCCCGGCCATCATCTCGCAACCGGCACCAAGGAAGGTGTGGCAGCAGGCTCCTTTTCCAATGTGGCCTGCCTTAGTCCCCGCGGCGCTCAGACCTGGACGGTTTCGATGCGAAACGATATCGACGCCGCACTCGATCTGGAGCGACGCATCTGCACGTTCATGGACGCGCATATCGTCCCGTTTCGCCAGGAATTCGGCTATTCGAATGCCGCTCTCGACAAGCTTTTGAGTACGATCGGCAATTGGGGACCTGTGGGCACCCGTTTGCGGTTTCCCTATCGCTCGATAGACATGGCAGAAGCGGTCAGGTTGCGACCGATCGCACGCGCCGAACTCCCCGATCTTTTCCGCTGAGTTTGCTTAAAGAAGGGGCTTTCCGATATGGCGCAGAACGAAAAGCTCTACCATCCCAGCCGGGCCGATATCTTGCTGGAGGCCTCCTTCAGCAGAACGATGAAGCGGTCGACATCGCTTTTTTGCGTGCGAAAGGCCGGGGCGCCGACATTCACCGCGGCGATCACGGATCCGTCGAATGCCAGAACCGGCACCGAGACGGAGACGAGTTGATCGCTGACTTCACCGTAACTCACACAAAATCCCTGGCGGCGGATTTTATCCAATTCAGCAACCAGCTTGCCACGATCCGTGATCGTGCGCTTGGTCAGCCGCGGTAAAGTCTCGGGGATCATTTGCAGCTGCACCTGGGGGTGGAGATAGGCGAGAAGCACCTTGTAGGAGCCTGCGGTGAGCGGCCGTCTTCGCCCGATCATCGCCTGCACCCGCAAGTCGCGCATCGGTTCGAACTTTGCAATACACAGGGATTCCCCATTGTCGATGATCCTGAGCTGGGTCGTTTCGTTCGCCTTCTGGCCGACTTCTTCAAGAATAGGATTGGCTATTCGCACCAGATCAACCTGTGTCGAGGCAGCGGTGCCGAGAATGATCGCAGTCGTTCCCAGCCGGTAAGTGCCCGTATCGCTCTTCCGCACCAGGCCGCGCCGTTCCAGTGTGCGTAACATGCGCAAAATTCTCGGCTTGGTTTCCCCAATGTTCTGTGCGACCTCGGTCAGTCTGATGTCCGGGTTTTTGGCGACATTCAGCAATACCTCGATGCAGACATCAACAGATTGCACGATATCACTTTTTGACGGTTGTCTTTTGTCCATGGGACCAGAATTTTCTCCGCGACCAAAGCTGAAGGATTGGCGTATTTTCAAGTTACGCCTATCGTAACGCGCTTGTTTTCCGTTTGACAGCCCCCTTGAGGGCCCCTTACCAATTTGTGTCGAGAGTGGACGGGAACCTGCTCGTACCGACCAAACAAGGTCGGCCTAAAAACGCTAAACCGGGATTGRAGAAATGGCCGCAAAAACATTGACGCGGGCAGCGATCGGGCTGCTTGGCACGATCGCTATTCCTGCGATGGTCGCCGCACAGGAAACCCCGCTGACGATCGGGATGTCGACGACGCCGACGACGCTGGATCCTCATGAAGACAGTTCGGCGCCAAACAATGCGACCTCGCGCCATATCTGGGACAGCCTCATAAACCTCACGGGAACGTCGTCAAATGCGCCGGAACTCGCCACCGAATGGAAGGTCGTCGACCCTACCCACTGGGAATTCAAGCTGCGGAAGGGCGTGAAATTCCATGACGGCAGCGAGTTCAACGCCGATGACGTCATCGCTTCGCTTCTGCGTGCCCGCGACAAGCCCAGCCAGAGCTTTGCCTCCTACACCCGCAATATTGTCAATGTCACCGCCACGGATCCCTATACCATCGTCGTCGAGACAAAGGTTCCGGATCCGATCCTGCTGAATTCCGTCAGCCGAATTCGCATTATCAGCGCCGATTGCAAGGAGGCACCGGTCCAGGATTTCGACAACGGCAAGTGTGCAATCGGAACCGGGGCCTATTCCTTCGTCTCCTATTCGCCAGGCAGCAACCTGACCTTGAAGCGCAATGACAGCTATTTCGCAGGCCCCTCGCACTGGTCGAACGTCACGCTGCGCTTCCTGCCCGATGACGGCGCCCGTCTGGCATCGCTTCTCTCCAACGAGATCGACATTGTCGAAACCCTTCCTGCCGATGGAATGGCACGCGTGGAAGCGAGCGATAATCTGCAAGTCATCAACGGCCTGTCTTCCCGCTTTGTTTATCTTGGCCTCGATGTCAGCCGCGATGTTTCGCCTTTCGTGAAGGCTGCGGATGGTTCCGATCTCGACAAGAACCCGCTCAAGGATGAACGGGTGCGTCAAGCAATGCTGATGTCGATCAACCGGCCGGCAATCGTCGACCGCGTCATGCAGAAGAACGGCACGGTGGCCGACCAATTCGTCACCCAAGGCTATGCGGGCTATTCCGAAAAAGTCGAGAAGGTGGGTTATGATCCCGCCGCCGCCAAGGCGCTTCTGGCCGAGGCCGGTTATCCCGATGGCTTCAGCCTGACCCTGCACGGTCCCTCTGGCCGTTACGTCAAGGATGCCGAAGTTCTGCAGGCGGTCGGCCAGATGTTCACACGCATCGGGATCAAATCGAAAGTCGAGGTCCTACCCTGGTCGATGTATTCGGAAGCCTATTCAAAGGGCACTTACAGCACCTATTTCGGCTCCTGGGGTGTGAACACCGGCGAAACCACCAATCCGACTGTCGCGCTCGTCGCGACGCGCGACGAGAAAAAGGGGACCGGCAGATATAACGGCGGCGGCGTGTCCGATCCGAAGATCGACGAGGTGCTGGCCAAGGCGAGTTCGACACTCGATGAAGCTGCACGCGCGCCCCTTCTCGAGGAGCTGTCGACCGAGACCTTCAACAACCTCTGGCTCCTCCCAATGCATTACGAAAACGTCGTGCTGGGTGCGAAGAAGACCGTGTCCTACACCCCGCGCGGCGACAAATATACGCTCGCTTATGACGTGAAGCCGGCGGACTGATGCATGTCGTCCAAAAGCGTGCAGCGGTTTTGGGACAAATAAAGATTTGAAGTGCGTCGCATCGATCCATTCGATGCGACGCGGTTTAACAGCAGCATGGGGCCGCACCAGGGCCGTCCCTTTCTTCATCTCCCAGGAGACATTCATGCAGGAACTTGGAACGGGCGATGCCGTCGCCCGGGCGAAGGCCATCTATGACTATGGCCAGACGGCCATCTTCGCCTCTCAGGCCGATCCCCGCCTCCATATGGTGCTTTATGTGCCACCGACGGCGGCAGACGGCCGCAAGCTCGACCTCCTGGTCGCGGTCCACGGCACCGGGCGCACGTCGGCCATCGACTTCCGCGACGGTTTTGCCGAATTCGGGCTCTACAACGACTGTGCCATCCTTTGCCCGATCTTCCCGGTTGGCGTTCTCGGCGATGGTGCGCGTTCCGGCTACAAGTTTCTTGAGGAAGGCGACATCCGCTACGATCAGGTCGTCCTTGCCATGGTCGTGGAGATGGCCGACAAATACCGCCAGGACTGGTCCAAATTCGCCATGTTCGGCTTCTCCGGTGGCGGGCATTTCGTGCACCGTTTCACCATCCTGCATCCGGAAAAGCTCTGGGCGGCATCGATTGGCGCACCTGGTTCCGTCACTCTTCTGGATCCGACGCGTGACTGGTGGGTCGGCATTCGGGATCTGGAGGCGCGCTTCGGCAAGGCCTTCCGACCCGAAGATCTCGCCAAGGTGCCGGTGCATATGATCGTCGGCGACGCCGATCTGGAGACCTGGGAAATCACCCACAAGCCGGGTGGCAAATATTATATGGATGGCGCAAATGACGCCGGCAAAACGCGGCCCGAACGCCTTGCCGCCTTGGCGAGCTCATTCCGCAAAGCGGGTGTCGATGTGACGTTCGATCGTGTTCCGGGCGTCTCTCACGACCGGATGAAAGTTCTGGGCTACGTCAAGGCCTTCCTGGCAAAGGTGCTGGAGGGTAGTCGCGCAAAATGAGAAATGCAACGATCGTAGCGCCTCAGCCGGAGGCCGTCGAAGCCGGCGCCGAAGTTCTCGAACGCGGCGGCAATGCCATCGACGCAGCACTTGCCTGTGCTTTCGTCCAGGGCGTGGTCGACCCACAAATGGCCGGCATCGGCGGCTTCGGCTCCATGCATGTCTACATGCCGAAAAAGGGCATGCACGAGATCCTCGAATTTTATGCGCGCGCGCCGTTGAAGGCTGCGCCGGACATGTGGCTCGACAAGATCAAGCACCAGAGCCGCGACGGCTTCGGCTACGTGCTTGAAGGCAATATTTCCGATATCGGCTACCTTGCCGTCTGCACTCCGGGCTCGCTCAAGGGCTATGAGACCGCGCTGCGCGACTACGGCACCTTCGATTGGGCCGATCTCATCAAACCGGCCATCCGCCTTGCCCGTAACGGTTTCATGATCCGAAACCACATGCACTGGTATTGGGCCAAGGACCAGTCGAACGACGGTTTTGCCAACACGCTCGACAAGCTGCGCTTTTCTGAAACGGGCCGGAAAGTCTATTTCCACGACGACGGCACGCTCAAGAATGTCGGCGACCTGCTCGTCAACAAGGACATGGCAGAGACCCTCGAACGCATCGCGCGAAGCGGCGGCTCGGACATCTTCTATCACGGCGAACTGGCCGAACAGATCGCCGGCGATTTTAAGGAAAATGGCGGCTTGATCGATCGGCAGGATCTGGCGCGCTACGAATTGTCGAAGGTAGAGCCGGTTTGGGGCGACTACCGCGGCAACCGCATCGCCACCTCGCCTCCGCCAGGCTCGGGCTTCCCGATGCTGGAACTCCTGCATATCATGGAGCAGTTCGATGTCGGCTCGCTGCAGCATGGCAGCGCCGAACATGTCCGCATCCTGTTCGAAGCCATGAAGCGGATGACGATCGACAAGGACGCGCATATGGGCGATCCCGCCTATGTCGACGTGCCCTATGAAAAGCTGCTGTCGAAAGAGCATGCAAAGGTGCATGCCGGCGCGATCAAGGCGGGCGAGATCGCCAGCGTATCGCGCCTTGATGGGTCGCAGCGCGACACCACCCACATCTCGGTGATCGACAAGGACGGCAATGCCGTCGCGATGACCCACACCCTCGGCAGTCCCTCGGGCGCGATCACCGACGGCCTCGGCTTCATGTACAATGGCACGATGAGCCGCTTCAATCCGCTTCCCGGTAAGCCCGGCTCCATCGCGCCCGGCAAGCGGCGTCCCAGCTCGGCGGCGCCGACGATCGTCTTTAAGGGCGACGAACCCAGCATCGTCATCGGAGCGCCAGGCGGCAGCTATATTGCGCCCGCCGTTGCGCAATGCCTGATGAACATGATCGATTTCGACATGTCCGTGCTCGAAGCCGTCTCGGCGCCGAGGATCGTAGGGGTGTCAAATACGATCGACATCTGCAATCGCATTCGACACTCTGTCGAAGACGAGCTGCGGGCGCAGGGCTACCCGGTGGCGCGGTCGCCGCAGACATATGCGTTCGCCGCAGTCCACGCGATCAAGATTGACGGCGGCATCTCGAAAGGCGCGGCCGATCCGCAGCGCGACGGGATGGCGATCTCCGTCGCTTAAAGCATGTCGCGCAAAAGTGCGCAGCGGTTTTGCGACAACGACGTGCGTAGAAACAAAGACGTCGATTCAAAACGTTACAGCGTCCTGCGGCTCTCGAAAAGACGAGCGGCGCTGTAGGGAGAGGTTCAATGGTCACATCCATCATCAGGCGGTTGATACAGGCGCTGTTCGTCGTTGTCGCGATGACGATCATTGTCTTCATCGGCGTCAATGTGATCGGCAACCCGGTCGACATCCTGATTAACCCGGACGCCAATCAGGCCGAGCGGGCACTCGTCATCGCGCATTACGGTCTGGATCAGCCGCTGTGGAAACAGTATCTGCTGTTTCTTCAGGGACTTCTGCACGGGGACTTCGGCAACAGCTTCGTTTATGGGCGGCCGGCGCTCGGTCTGATCCTCGAACGTCTCCCGGCAACGCTCGAACTGGCGATCACGGCTCTCGGCATCGCGCTGCTGTTCGGCCTGCCGCTTGGGCTATATGCAGGGCTCTACCCCAATCGGATTTCCTCCAAGCTGATCATGAGCGGCTCGATTCTGGGCTTCTCGCTTCCGACCTTCTGGGTCGGTCTCATGCTGATCATGGTGTTTTCCGTCGAGCTCGGCTGGTTGCCGACGAATGGCCGCGGCCCAACGCGGGAACTGCTCGGCGCACAATGGTCGTTTCTGACCGCAGACGGCATCCGGCACCTCTTATTGCCCGCCTTCAACCTGGCTCTGTTCAAGACGTCGCTCATTCTTCGGCTGACCCGCGCCGGCGTGCAGGAGGTCCTTCCTCAGGACTATGTGAAGTTTGCCCGCGCCAAGGGATTGCGAGAGCGGCGGATCATTTCCGTGCACGTTCTCAAGAACCTGATGATCCCGGTGGTGACCATCATCGGGCTCGAGTTCGGCTCACTGATCGCCTTTTCGGTCGTCACCGAAAGCATCTTTGCGTGGCCGGGCATGGGCAAGCTCATCATCGACTCGATCAATGTTCTCGATCGCCCCGTCATCGTCGCCTACCTGATGATGATGGTGCTGCTTTTCGTCGTCCTCAATTTCATCATCGATATCTGTTACACCCTTCTGGATCCGCGGGTCCGGCTGGAAGGAAAGGCTTGACCCCATGGCCGAACCAAACACGCAAGACACAAGCGCTCCAGCGCCCGAACCCAGTCGTCTGTCGAAAGGGATCGCGGATTTCTTCAGCTCTCCGGCAGCCGCGATCGCCTTCCTCGCGCTGGTGATCATCTGTTGCCTGGCGCTGTTTGCGCCATGGATCTCTCCGCAAAATCCCTATGATTTGATGCAGCTCGACATCATGGATGGACGGCTGCCGCCGGGGTCCGAATCCATGACCGGGCTTGTCTATCACGTCGGTACCGACAGCCAGGGCCGCGATATCCTGTCCGGCATCCTCTATGGCCTGCGCACCTCTTTGCTGGTGGGCGTTCTGTCGGCTTTTGCTGCTGCCATCATCGGAACCTCAGCCGGATTGTTCGCCGCTTACATGGGAGGGCGCACGGAAACCGCGATGATGCGGCTCGTCGACCTGCAGCTCTCGTTTCCGACCATCTTGATGGCGCTGATGATGCTCGCCGTGCTCGGCAAGGGCGTGTCCAACGTGGTGATCGCACTGATCATCGCCGAGTGGGCGACCTATGCCCGCACCGTCCGCGGCACCGCTCTGGTCGAGCGCGAGAAGGAATATATCGAGGCGGCCCGGATGCTGCGCCTGCCCGGATGGCGCATCCTCTTCAGGCACCTGCTGCCGAACTGTCTTGCGCCGGTCATCGTCATCGCCACCATGCAGATCGCCCGGGCAATCGGTCTGGAAGCAACCTTGTCCTTCCTCGGTCTCGGTGCATCCGTGACCGAACCCTCGCTCGGCATGCTGATCTCGACGGGCTACCAGTATCTTCTGACGGGCCTCTACTGGATCAGCTTCTTTCCCGGCATTGCCCTTCTGGTCACGATCGCGGCGATCAATCTCGTCGGCGACCGGCTGCGCGATGTGCTCAACCCGAGGAACATGTCATGACCCCATTGCTGCAAGTGAGCAATCTCGTCACCGAATTCGGTAACGGCAGGGGACGGCCCAGCCTTTGCGCCGTCAATGATGTGTCGTTCACGGTGGAGCGCGGCAAGGTCCTTGGTCTTGTGGGAGAATCCGGATCCGGAAAGTCGGTGACCGGCTTCTCGATCATGCGGCTCCTCGATAAACCCGGCCGGGTTGCCGGCGGCAGGATCATCTTCGACGGCGCCGACATCGCGAAATATTCGGATGAAGAGATGCGGCAGCTGCGCGGCAAGCGGATCGCCATGGTATTCCAGGATCCGATGATGACGCTCAACCCGGTCCTGACGGTCGGTACGCAGATGGTGGAAGCCGTCCAGGCACACGACCGGGTTTCGAAGGATGCCGCCCGGCAGCGGGCGCGGGATGCTTTGGCGCTGGTCGGAATACCAAGCCCTGAAGAAAGGCTTGCCGCCTACCCGCATCAGTTCTCCGGGGGAATGCGCCAGCGTGTGGCGATCGCCATTGCGCTTCTTCACAAGCCGGACCTCATCATCGCCGATGAACCAACAACGGCGCTTGATGTGACGATCCAGAGCCAGATCATCTCCGAATTCCAGAAACTCACCGAAGAGGGAAATACGGCGGTGATCTGGATCACCCACGATCTGGCGATCGTTTCAAGATTGGCCGACGAGATCGCCGTCATGTATGCCGGCCGCCTTGTGGAGACCGGACCGGTGGGCAAGGTTCTGACCGATCCTCACCATCCCTACACGGCCGGTCTGATCGCGTCCGTTCCCTCGCAAAACAGACGCGGAGAGCCGCTTCGCCAGATCCGCGGCATGACACCGGCGATCAACCGGCTCCCACAGGGGTGCAGTTTTCGTACGCGCTGTGATCGGGCAACCGACGGCTGTCTGGTCATGCCGGCGCTCATGCCGGAAGGCGATCGCTCCTTCCGCTGCATTCATCCCGTAACGAAAGAGGTAGCATGATGACGGCGACCGCCACGCCCCTGATCGAAGCGAGGAACGTGTCGCAGCGCTTCGGAGCCAAGCCCGACCTTGCCGCCAAGATCGCGCTCAAGCTCAAGCTGGCCAAACCTGCGCCTGTCGTTCACGCGCTTGATAATGTCAGCCTCAGCATTAGGCCCGGAGAGGTTGTCGGCCTTGTCGGCGAAAGCGGATGCGGAAAGTCGACGCTCGGCCGCGCCATTGCGGGGATCACCTCGCCAAGCCAGGGCCAAATTCTCTGGAAGGGGATGGACCGAAGCGCCATGTCGAAAGGCGAGCAGCATCAGTTCGGTCTCGCCAGCCAGATGATCTTCCAGAATCCGATGGCGGCTCTCAATCCGCGCATGACCGTCGAGGAGCTTATCTGGGAGGCGCCTCGAACACATCGGCTTGCCCGCTCGACGGAACGCGACGCCTATGTCGACAGATACTTGATGCTGGCCGGTTTCGACCCGGCTATGAAAAAACGACACCCGCATCAGTTTTCCGGTGGCCAGCGGCAGCGCGTCAATATTGCGCGCGCGCTCGCCGTGCAGCCGAAATTCCTCGTCTGTGACGAAAGCGTCGCGGCACTCGACGTTTCCATCCAGGCCCAGGTCATCAACCTGTTCATGGAACTTCGTGACAAGCTCGACCTGACCTATTTGTTCGTCAGCCATGATCTCGGCGTCGTGGAACATATTTCCGATCGCGTTGCGATCATGTATCTCGGCCGCATCGTCGAAGAGGCGCCTGTCGAGGAGGTTTTCAGGCGGCCCAATCATCCTTACACGAAAGCGCTCTTGGCCGAGGTGCCGCGCATCGAACCCGGCAAGCGGCAGTTCAAGCCCGTCGACGGCGAACTCCCCAGCCCGATAAACCCGCCGAAAGGCTGTCACTTTCATCCGAGATGCCCGTTTGCGATGGATCGCTGTCATATGGAAGCGCCGGTGAAAAAGGAAATTGCACCGAGGCACCTGTCGGCTTGCCACCTCAACGATGAATGATCTCAAACGATAGGATCGCTGATTGCTTCAGGCAATCATCCCTGTTCTAATGTGCATGAGCGCCGCCCGGACGGGACACTTTTTTCAACCCGGCTCCCGCTGCAGCGGTGTCCGCCAGGGACGCATCGCCGAGCGAGATGACGCCGGTTAGGCGTTTGTCACGATTGACGACGGGAAGGCGGCGGACCTGGACCTGCCCCATATTGCGGGTCACGTCGTCGACATCTTCGTCTTCGAAACAATATTTGACATCGCACGACATGACTTCGCGCACCTTTGCATCGCCCCCGAGCCCGTCGGCAAGCCCGCGCACGACGAGATCGCGGTCGGTGATCGTCCCGACGAGCCGGTCGTTGTCGCCGACCGGCAGGAAGCCGATCTGCCTGTCGGCCATGCATCTCGCGATTTCGGCTATCGTCTGACTAGGGTTGGCGATTTCTACATCGCGCGACATGATCTCTGACACTTTCATGGTCTTTCCTCCTGCTTGTGCGGTTAGCGGAACGTCAAACGTGAGAGTCGTTCCGAAAGGAGGCGGCTCCATTTATGCCCGCTCCTCCTGGTCGCTCCTCGAACCATCTTCAACGGGCTTATCAGGATCCGACCAGAGGGCCTGGACTTCTGCCGGCAGTCCGTGGCGCACTTTCCGCACCTTGCCCGGATCACTATAGTAACGTAGGCCCCCAAAACCGATCTTACGGTTGGCGTCGATTGAACATGATGATGGTTCGAATCTATCAAACCAGCCAGGGAGACGAAAGTTCCGGAAGCCATCGTTAATTGCTCCGGCCGCATCGTCAGGAATCCGACGTGCCCTCCTCCTCCACGAATATCCCCCAAGCGGCGATGAAGAGAGCGGCTATCAGCGGCCCGATCACGAAACCATTGATGCCTAGTAGAGAAATGCCGCCAATGGTGGAAATGAGGACAACATAGTCGGGAAGCTTGGTCTCCCTGCCGACCAGGCGCGGCCGCAGAAGATTATCGACAAGACCGATGACGAGGGCGCCGACCGCAACCAGCACAATCGCCTTCACCCAAAAGCCGGCAAGGGCCAGGTAAACGGCCGTGGGTATCCAGATCAATGCGGCGCCGACCGCAGGCAGCAGCGACAGGAAGCTCATCAGCACGCCCCACAGAAGGGCTGGTTCGACGCCGAGTGCCCAGAAGGCGATCCCGCCGATCGAACCCTGGATGATGGCGATGATAATATTGCCTCGCACGGTCGCGTGAATGACCGAGGTGAATTTGGAAGTGAAGCGCAGCGTATGGGCGTCGCTGAGAGGCAGCGCTCTTCTGATGACACCGGCAAGGCACGCCCATCCCGGAATACGAAGAACAGGAGATAGAGCATCACGCCGAAGGTCACGAAGAACCGCAGGGTGTTCTGGCCGAGGCTCAAGGCACGCCCGGCAAAGAAGCCGCCGCCCTGCATCAATGCCGAGGAAACGCGATCCTGAAACGTATCGGCGCCATTCAGCTCGATCTTCCGGAGCCAGTCGCGGAGGAACAAGGGCAACGCTTCCTGCATTTTCTGGATAAAGCTTCGGACATCGATCTCGCCGCTGTCCATGCGTTGGTAGAGAAGGTTGCCCTGCTGGACGAGTGAACTGAGGACGATCAGCCCGGGAATGATAACGACGCAAAGACAGATCAGCACGGAGAGCGCTGCAGCAAGGTTTGCCCACCCACCCAGCCGGGCCTCCAAACGGGCGTGAAACGGGAAGAAGATGATAGCGAGGACGACTGCCCAGAATATCGCCGAATAGAACGGTAGCACGACGGCGACGAACGCAATGGTCACGAGGACCAGAAGCACATAGAAACTGACACGCTGAAGGAGCATTCGATCTTTCCGCTTCGAGACCGCGATGATGGTAGCACAGATGCGGCGGTAGCGCTGGGCCTCCCCTCCACCCTAACGGCGCGATAACGCAGGCGCCGTCTCGCAACCGGCCGGAACTTCTACCTGCGATTTTCGTTATGCGGCTCATGTTAATGAAGCAATCAGTCCAGCCGACGCTCGGAACTACAATTCACGTAGAAGATCAGGATGTTCACATCATTGACGGTGGCAACCCACATGGCATTCCAGTCCTCCTGCTGCATGGCTGCGGCAGCCTTGCGCAGGAAATTTTGTTTCCCTTCGACAACAGCGATTTCCGGATCATTGCACCCGACCGCCCTGGCTATGGATTGAGCACGCCGCTTGCACCGGCTGAGCGTGGACCTGAGGGACAGTCCTTCTGGCTTGAACACCTTCTCGCCTCTCTTGACCTGCCGGAGGTGACGATCGTCGCGCACTCGATCGGCAGCGCAGCCGCGTTATACCTTGCGGCAAGAAGACCGGACCTGGTCAGGGGGCTTTTTCTCATCTCTCCATGTTGCAGGCCAGTGCCGCCGAAGCCGTTGATTGTGCTTAGATCGGCGGTCGCCCCGGTGGTCGGGCCGTTGATCCGCCAGCACGTCATCGGCCGGTGGCCCGCATTCTTTCTCGATCGAGGCCTGAGGTCGTCCTCCTTTCCCAATCCCCTGCCTTCTCATCTCTCGGACCTGCCGGCCTCTCACGTGGTCAATCCCATTACCATCCGCACGATGGCAGACGAGTTGCGCGCCTTCAACCGAGACATGGAGCGCCTTCCAGATCTGCCTGGCGATCTTCCCCTGCACGTTCTCTTCGGGATGGCGGACCGCGTGATTTCACCGAACTGGCATATCGATTGGCTTTGCAGGAAGCATCCGGGGCCGATCGTCAGATTGCTGAAAGGTGTCGGGCATTTGCCCCATCATGTGGTCCCTGCCGTGGCGCGACGGATGCTTGGTGACCTTGTGGAGGCATCCGCACAAGAAACGGAACTCCCGCGTGTGAGGAGCATCGGCTCGCAGGCGGTTGCGGAAGCGCCATCTCGCAAAGAGTACATGCCGGTCTTCAGAGGAGATGAATCCCCGGCCCTTTAATTCGAAGCGCCGCGGCATTCCAGAGCAACGATGGGGCAATACCAGACACAGGAGACCCGCGACCCGATCTCTGCCTTTAGGGTGGAGATGATTTTTCTATTGTGGCAAATGAAAAATCTGATTTACTGACGCTTCGCTGCTTGGCTTTAAGGGGGATATTGCCGATGCCGTGGACACGCAGAAATATTGTGCTTGGTGGATTGGCGTTACTTGGCGCCGGTGCAGTCCGGAAACCGGCATTCGCCGCGGCGTCTTCCTTTTTCGACGGCACCATCGTCGACAATGGCGTGACGTTCCGAAGAACCAACTTCGCCAAGATCGACAAGAAGTGGCACCGCCAGGTCGTCAAATATTTCAGCAGCGAGCCGATCGGCACCGTCGTCGTCGATACGAGACACCATTTCCTCTACGTGATCATGGAGAACAAGACGGCCATCCGCTACGGCGTCGGCGTCGGCCGCGAGGGCTTCAAATGGTTTGGCCGCGCGACGATCGACAGCAAATCGCTTTGGCCGCGCTGGACGCCGCCGCCTGAGATGCGCAAGCGCCATCCCGAACTGCCCGAATTCGTGGCGGGAGGCTCACCGAAAAATCCACTCGGTCCCCGCGCCATGTACCTGCATCGCGACGGCGTCGACACCGGCTATCGCTTCCACGGCACGCTGGAGCCGTGGAGCATCGGCAAGGATGCGTCGAGCGGCTGTATCCGCATGTTCAATGAAGACGCCATCGATCTTTACCAGCGTTGCCCGATCGGCACCGCGGTGCAGGTTCTGCCGCATATTGCCGATCAGGCTGAGAATGCCGCGCAGGTCAGCCAAACAACTCCGGTCGAATGAGGAATATCACCCTGATGTCTGCTCCGACCGGATATGTGAGGCGCCTTGCCGCCGCAGCCATGCTCCTGGCGCTCGCCGCCTGCAGCACCACCGATATCGCCTCCGTGGAAGAACCTGCTGCGGCGCCGATGACCGGCCAGACCAACGATCCGGCGCCCGGTTTCGAGAATGTTGCGATGGGCAGCGAAGAGGATTTCATCCTCAATGTCGGCCGGCGGATCTACTTCAAGCAGGATTCCGCAACACTCGATTCCGTCGCCATGGCAACCCTGGATAACCAAGCCGCCTGGCTCAACAAGAACCCGTCCTGGCTGCTCAAGCTGCAGGGCTTTGCCGACGATTCCGGTTCCGCATCCAAGATGGAGACGCTGTCGCAGAAGCGCGCCGATGCGGCGATGGCCTATCTCGCCTCGAAGGGCGTGGAGGCCAGACGCATGTGGGCCAAGGGCTACGGCAACGACCGCGAAGTCCGCGACTGCACGGAGCGCTCTTGCAAGGTCCAGAACAGGCGCGTCGTCTCCAATCTGCGTGCTCAGCCTGACGCGGTCTGATCCAGCTCGAACCACTCAACGCTTGGCGCAGAGGCGCCAAGCGCTATCGGCCCGGCTCAGCTCGAATACGACATGGATCTCGCTAGCCTGCGTTTAATACGAAGGTGGCAGTACATGTTCGAGTGGTGACGGCAGATCGATGATGAACCTGATATCCGCGGCATTCGACGCCACAATCAGCTGGTAATCACCCGGTTCGGCGCGGAAGGCCCCGGCCTCGATGTCGAAATAAGCGAGATCGCGCGGCAGGATCTTCATTACGGCCGTCCCAGTCTCACCGGGCGGCAACGAAAGCTTTGCGAAGGCGCGCAGCTCCTTGTCCGGCCGCTCCACTCTGGACTTTGGCGAACGCACATAGAGCTGGACCAGTTCCGACCCGGCCCTGTCGCCGATATTGGTCAGATCGATGCTGACAGTCACGCCTTCGGCACCCATGTCGCTCGTCGACAGGCGCGGCTCACCCCAGCTGAAGCGCGTATATCCAAGGCCGAAACCGAAGGGGAAGAGCGGCTCGACAGCGCGTGTATCGTGGTGACGGTAGCCGACGAACACGCCTTCGGCATAGCGCACATACCCATCCTTACCCGGATAGACGGCTGGATCGCCCGTCATGGCGGAATTGTCGGCAAGCGTTTTCGGGAATGTCTGCGGCAGGCGTCCACCGGGCTCGACGTCGCCGAACAGGACATCGGCGACGGCATTGCCCAGCTCCTGCCCGGGATACCAGATCTGCAACACGGCGCGAACCTTGCCGAGCCAGGGCATTTCCACCGGGCCGCCGGTCTGCAGCACGACCACTGTGTTGGCGTTGACGGCCGCAACCCGCTCGATCAGCTCTTCCTGCCGGCCCGGAAGCCGCATGTCGGGCAGGTCCAAGCCCTCGGTATCCCATTCGCCGTCGCGGCCGACGAAGAGAAGCGCCACATCTGCATTCAGCGCCGTCTCGACGGCTTCCTGCATATCGGCCTCGCCCAAGGGCTTTTCGACGCCGAACCGAATGGCCGTGAGGTTGATCCCCTCCCCGTTCGCCACCGGGGGATCATACTCGACGGTAACGGCATGGGCTCGGCCCGCATCGAGCGCCACCGTGCCGCGCTGTTCGTCATTGGCCGTGCCGAAATAGTTTTCGCCGCGTGTCCAGCCGTCATGGCCGTCGACCGTGAGCCTGCCATCGACGAAGAGCCGGGCCAGTCCGGCATTGGTCATGCCGAAGACATGATCGCCGCTCTCCTCCGGCACGAATTGCATCGTCATCCGCGCCGAAAAATCGGCGGGGTCGAGTTCGCCTGACGGCAGCTCGAACCAGAAGAACTCGCCCTTGTCGACGGTCTCGACGTGAAGCGGATTGCCCTGGCAACCACGCCCCTTGAAATATTCGACGGTGATCTTTCCCTTGGCCACCTCGATCAGACGGTTATGGCGGCAGCCGACGGCGTGGCTGACGCTGTTGGCATTCGAAAGGGCGGCTCGAATCCCTTCGAGCGGGCTGACTGTATAATGCGCCGCGATCTGCGCGCTGCCGCCGCCCATGACACGCGCGCTCGCAGCGTTGGGTCCGATCACGGCGATCCGGTCGAGCGACGTCTTGGCAAGCGGCAGGATGCCGTCGTTCTTCAAAAGGACTGCGCCTTCTGCGCCGAGACGCCGGATCAGCGCCCGGTCCTCCGGCAGGTCGACTGCCTGCTCCGTGAGATCGGGCCTTTTCTCGAACGCACCGACCCGCTCGAGCAGAAGCAGGATCCGCCGCGCCGCCGCCCGCACGGTCGCCGCTTCGACCCGACCCTTGCGCACGGCGGCAACCAGCTTCTCGCCGCGATCGCGCGCCGGACCGGGCATTTCGAGATCGAGACCGGCATTGATCGTCTCGGCCGTCGAATGCGAACCGAACCAGTCGGACATGACGATCCCGTCGAATCCCCATTCCTCGCGTAGCACCTTGGTCAGCAGCCACTCATGCTCGCTGGTATAGGTGCCGTTGAGGCGGTTATAGGAAGACATGACGGMCATAACGCCGGCGCGCCTGACAGCCTGTTCGAAGGGCGGAAAGTAGATTTCGCGCAGCGTCCGCTCGTCGATATCGGAAGACATGGTCTGCCGCTCGATCTCGGATTCGTTGCCGGCGAAGTGCTTGACCGTCGCCGCGATCCCCTGACTCTGTACGCCCTTGATATAGGCGACGGCCAGTTCCGCGGTCAGCATCGGATCCTCGGAATAACATTCGAAATTTCGCCCGTTAAGGCCGGAACGATGGATATTCACCGTGGGTGCGAGCAGCACGGCGGCACCCTTGCTCCTCGCCTGGTGGGCAAGTGCCACGCCCATGCGCTCGACGAGATCGGGATTCCAGGTGGCGCCGAGCGCGATGGCCACAGGAAAGCAGGTCGCCTTGACGCCGCCGACTAGCGAGCCCGCGCCGCGAGCCCCATTCGGCCCGTCCGTCACCTTGATCTTCGGCACATCAAGACGCTCGACGGGAACGGTCGTCCAGAAATCAGCGCCAGACAGCAGCGAGACCTGCTCCTCGAGCGTCATCTTGTCGAGAATGGAATCGATCATGCAAACCTCCCCTTCAATGGAATTCGGGCATTGCGAAGTGYTKGCCGAGCATGCCCGGGCAATTCATCCGGTGGCGACGCCAACTTCTCTACGCACCAGGCAGTTCTTAAACCTACCGATTACTCGGTATTTTTAAGATGTCAACCGCCGAGCCGTGATATATGGATAGAGGGCGGGAGAAGGGGCAGGCGGAAGAGACGATGGCAGAATTTTTCGAACCGAAGACCGGACAGGAGGAAAAGCGACGGCGCCGATCTCGCAAGGGCGAAGCGCGCCGCGCGGAGATCCTGTCGGCTGCGATGCGGCGCTTTGCCGAAGACGGCTATCAGAATGCCGCCATCGGCGATGTGGCTCGCGACGTCGGCCTGTCGCTGCCCGGCCTGCTGCACCATTTCCCGACCAAGGTCGATCTCCTGCTAGGCATTCTGGACAAGCGCGATCTCGAATGTGAAAGCTACATCGGGCCCTATCGCTCCGATCTCCGCGGCCTGCTCAAGGGCATGGTCGGGGTCTTCCGCCGCAACGCCGAAATGATCGAGGTTATCAGGGCCTTCGCCATCCTGAATGCCGAGAGCCTGATGAAGGATCACCCGGCCAAAGCATGGTTTCTCGATCGCGCCACCCAGCTGCAGGACGACATCGCCGCGACCTTCGAAAGGGCCATCGCCGATGGCTCGATAGACCGCAAAATCGATGGCAGGGCGATGGCGGCCGAGCTGATCGCCGTGATGGACGGCCTTCAGATGCTCTGGCTGCGCGATCCCACCCGCTTCGATATGGTCGGCGGGTTGGAAGCCTATGTCAGCCGCCTGCTGGCGAGCCTTGGCCTGGAGGACTGAGTTTTGGCTTGCGACTCTGCGCTCGGGAGCCGGTCGCGGATGACGCTCCATCGGAAGATCTTTCATCCATCAAAGCGTGCCAACCAGGCCATAATGCGGCTTACAGCTTCGTAATAGCGCTGCCCGACAAGCAGACCGGTATGTGTCGTACCCCAGAGACCTAAATACTCGCTGCCGATGTGACGTGCTGTCGCCCGGCCTCGATGTTCATCGGATTCGTCGTTGATGGCGCAAATGACGAGGCTGGGACAGGCGATCTTCTCGCCTTTGATGGAAATCCCCTCCGCCCCGAAATGAAAGGAAAATGCGCTGAATGCCTTTGCAGATTCCATTGACAGGTACTTCCGCTGGAATTCGATATCCTCGAATGTTTCATCGACGCTGATTTGCTCGTCGCGCACGGGAGCAGGTACGACGAGGCCGGGCATTCGCAACGCGAGATCGCGATAGGGCGCCTCCGCGTGCACTTCCTTGCAAATGCTGGAATCGATCAAGACCAGCCCGGCAATCTTCACACTTTCCGCCAGTTTCTGGCTCAGGATTCCGCCCATGCTGAATCCGATCACGATGGGCGGGGTTCCACATTCTTTGATGATTTCGGCGATCACCAGCCGGATGTCTTCCAGGTAATCTTCAAACAGGATTTTTGTGAAATCCACCGACCTGCTTTTGTAGTGGCCCCGCAGGTTGACGCAATAAGAGTTCCATCCAGCCGATATGAAATGAGGAATGTATTTGCTCCACATCCAGCTCCCGGTAAAGGCGCCGTGGACGAAGAGCAAAGGCGGCCGAACGGACTGCCTCGAAGCGCTGTGCGCATGAAATATTTCGAGAAATAAGTCRTTCTCTCCGATGTATTTTTCCGTGTGCTCGGGTCGTTCTTTTGCATAGTCCCGCATACCGCTCGCTCCTTTGATATTGGCTGGTCGCGCATCGAGACAGAGGATATTTTCTATGCAATATTGATCAATGGCACCTCGTGGCCGTACATAAAGGACAAAATATCTTCAATCAGGTGCTAATGTGGAGARTCTCGCAAGCGTTGTCGCCTTCGTTCACGCCGTCGAACAGCAGAGCTATGTTGCAGCCGCTAGGGTTGCCGGAGTTTCGCCGTCCGCGATCGGAAAGGCAGTGGCGCGTCTCGAAAGCCGGCTGGGCGTGCGGCTCTTCAATCGGACAACGCGCAGTATCAGCCTGACTGAGGAAGGAGCGGTCCTCTACGAGCGCTACAAACGCATCATCGACGACATGGATGATGCAGAAGCCACAATCTCACGAAGCCGGGAACGTCCAAGGGGGCGCCTTCGCGTCAGTGTGCCGCATATCGTCGGGCACCATCTTCTTATGCCGATCCTGCCTATTTTTGCCGAGATCGAACTGGACATCGATTTCGAAGACAAGATGATAGACCTGGTGGCAGAGGGCCTGGATGTCGTCGTGCGGAGTGGCGAGCTCGCCGATGCTCGATTGATTGCCCGCCATCTTGGCGACCAGCATTTCGTCGTTTGCGGAAGTCCCGATTATTTCAACCGCCATGGACAACCGGAGACGCCGGATGACCTCTCCCAACATGCCTGCATTCACTTCAAATACCCGTCCAGCGGCCGGCTCGCACCATGGGCATTCCGCTCGCCATACGATCGGGTAATTTTCCCGAGAAGCCTTACATTCAACAATACGGACGCAGGGCTACGGGCAGCACGGGACGGTTTGGGGATCGCGCATCTGCCTGTCTACGTCGCAGAGCCCCCTACGCGAACCGGGAGTTTGGTCCCCGTCCTGACCTCCTTCATGGTGCCGTATGGCTCGCTCTCGCTCGTCTGGCCGTCCAATCGTCAGCTTTCACCAAAAGTCCGCGCTTTCGTGGATTTTGTTGTTGCGAACTTTGCCGCCCGACCCGACGCTTTTCGACCAGCGCCAAGTTTGTCGCGATGATCGAGCTCGGCTGAATGCCGAAGCACGACAGCGCCACGCGTCCTTCTCACCGATTGGACATCATTCCCCCACCTATGACCGTGAGGTGCAAGGCATCGAGTATGGGGCCGAGCGCGGACAAGCGGATGAGATCCCATGCGGGGCCATCGGCCTCAATGCTGGCCGTAGCGCGATCATAGACGGCAACGCACTGCTTGTTGGTGATCCGGGACATGTAGAGAATGCCGTCGAAATCGGTGCGATCGTAGATTTCCTGACTGAGCCGGCGTCCGCTGGTCTGTGCCCTGGCTCGAACGGCATCTGTCGAAACCCCGAGCAGGTTTGCGCCTTCGTAGCGCAGGTCGAGCAGGAAAAGCGGACTGGGGTTTCGGATAACGGCGATCGAATAGCGGTCGAACTCCTCCCGCAGTATCAATCGCTCGGCCTTGCCTTGAAACCGGTCACGAACGATCGTCTCCGCGATCGCCGTCGCGGGATCCTGAGCGAGATAGAGCAACCGGAACTTATCCCTCGGGCTCGAAAACCGCGTCTTGCCGAAGCCCATACCGAGAGGCGTCGCGGCGTGAGCGCGCGAGATGATTCTGACATAGTCGGTGATGTCGGCGCGAACGGCGAGGCGCTGCAGGACGGCCTTGTCGAGCGTCATTGCGCGGAGAAATAGGTCTGGGCCGCGTCGACGACCTCGTCCGCATGATCCTGTTGCAAGAGGTTTATGGGCCTGCGCCCGCCCAGCATGGGATTCGGCTGGCTGAGCCAAAGCCATGCTACCCGCTGATTGGAAACGAGAGCGGCAATCGTTCCTATGCCCTTTGCCGGACGCCCGTCGATGAATTGTTCGATCGGATAGACGTGCTTCCTCGTTCCTTTCAGCAGCGCGATGACCTCGCCGGCATGCTGCCAGCGATTGAGGGTGGAGCGCGCAATTCCGAAATCGCGCTGGAGTTCATTTGCGCCGGCAACCGGCCCCGCCCAATCTTCGAGCTTGCGGGCAACCGCAAGCTCGTCCAGCAATCGCTCGCCTTCCTCCGCCGTGGCGATCTTCCCAAGCCCTTCGCCTTTGGAGGGTTCCACGGCCTTCGGAATTTCAAGCGCGATCTTGCCGCCATCAGGTGCATCGCTGAAGGACTCTACCAGACCACGAATGCGGCGGGTAAGTTCGCCCTGTCGCTTGCTGAGTTCGCGTCGCACGCTAACGGGAAGATCGACAATGGCCGCCGCCGCCGCTCCCGCAATTCTGGCGGACAGGGCAACCGAGCCGGACTCGAATGTAGCGTCGGCTCTCAGCACATCGGCGACTTTGGCGGCAACACGATCGGCAACCTGCGCCTGACGAGCACGACCCTGCTGCACATGGGAACCAGCCATGAAACTATCTCCATTCTTAGAGGAGCTGATATAGTCTCAAATGGCCAATTTGTCCAGTTTGTCTCATTAATCGGCTTTTGCTCTATGGTGAGACCCCGCAACGCCTCGCGGCATCGAAGCGGCAAGGCGTGATCTCCCCGGAGGAACATCAGGCCTTTTGTAGCTTCCAGGTCCGGATTTCAAACGGCATGATGTCGGCTGGTCCCTTCCGCTCCATCGGCTCTTCGAGAATGTTCAGCGGCTGCGATACCTTCCATCCGGAAGGCAGGCTAAGGGCGAGGCTGCCGCGCCGGCCGGCCGGTTCGTAAAGACGCAGGATAAGCCCATCGCCCTCTTCCGCCGGCTTCAGGCCTGAGAAAGCGACGGGGATGCCGCTGATCGCAAGCGGCGCGAAAGTGYCGGCGGAGAGGCCGCTGGATTCAGCCGAGACGAGCGGTTGGTTGAGATCAATCGCCTCGTCGAGAACGCCGCCTTCATGCCAGGCACCTTCATGCGGCATCAGCGCATAGGTGAAGCTCTGCTCACCTTCGTCGGCGAGCGGATCCGGATAGATCGGCCCGCGCACGAGGCTCATGCCGATCACGTTGCCGCGGGCGCTATGGCCGTATTTGGCATTGTTGAGCAGCGCGACTCCGAAATCCGGCTCGCTGATATCGACGAAGCGGTGCGCGACGGCCTCGAACATCGCCTGTTCCCAGGACGTATTCGTGTGCGTAGCCCGCTCGACGATGCCGAAGGCGCATTCGAAGGTCGCCTTGCGGGCCTGCGCGGCGACCGGGTTCAGGGTGCGCAGAAGTGTGCGGCGATCATGCCAGTCGATCGTCGTTTCGATGTCGAGCCGCCTGGCGTTGGCCTTCAGCACATAGGTCTGCGTGACGCTCGAATTCCGGTAACGGTAAACGACGCGGATCGCCGCGCGGTGCGGCCCTTCTTCAACGAGGGTGATACTGTCAGGCGCAACGAGGCGGATGGCCTTTTCGGCATAATCCGCGTCGATGTCCCAGGCGTCCCAGTTGCGCGGCTTGTCAKCCGGATAGACCCAGAGCTGATTTGCCGAGCCGTCGACCGCTTCCCGGCCCGATGCCTTGTGAATGAGGCTCACCACCGCCCCGTCCTTGCCGATGGCGACCGAGAGGTGGTCGTTTTCGAGATGGTCGTGACCTGCCTTCAGCCCGCCCGCCGGCTTGAGCGAGCCCTTGTCGAAAACCGCGACGGACAAGGGCGCGACGAGATCCGCGGTCGCGACGACCGTGCCGTCGGAGAGCGTTGCGCTGAGCGGCCTCGGCGCGAGGGACGGATTGACGACGACGAGGGCATCGCCAACCCCGCCCTTCGGCAGCTTGGCCGACAGCGCTTGCAATCCCCCCGCCTGTTCGGCCTTGGCATGTTCGATGACGCCGTCCAGTTCCTGCTCTGCATCCTGATAGACTTCGCGGATGCTCGAGCCCGGCAGAATGTCATGGAACTCGTTCTTCAGCACCACGCGCCAATCCGACTCGAGGCTTCGGGGCCTGCCTGCTCCGAGCATATGCGCCAGCGAAGCGATGGTTTCCGCGGTGATCAGCGCCCGTTCGGCCCGGCGGTGCTTGCGCTTGACGCCGCTTTGCGACGTCAGCGTGGCGCGGTGCAGTTCGAGATAGATTTCGCCATCCCACACCGGAAGGTTCTTTTCCCCAGCGGTGCGGTGTGCCTGCTCGTAATAGCTTTTGACGGTGCCCCATCGCGCCTGCGGGATAGCCGGGAAATCGCGCAACTGCACTTCGCGCTCGACCATCTCCGGCGTGACGCCGCCGCCGCCGTCGCCGTAACCGACGGCCAGAAGCGAAGTATCGTGCTGCGTCTTGCCGCGGAAATTCTTCCATGTCGGCACGTAACAATCGGGTTGCACTAAGCCGTTATAACCCTGCATCGGATTGTCGAACGTATGGGTCAGCACCCGGCTGCCGTCGAGGCCCTTCCACCAGAAGAGATCGGAGGGAATATGGTTGGTCTCGCTCCAGTTGACCTTGATCGTGAAGAAGCTGTCGATGCCACCCTGTCTCAGGATTTGCGGCAACGCGCCGGAAAAGCCGAAGCAGTCCGGCAGCCAGCAGACCGTATGGCGGGTGCCGAAGGTCTTTTCGAAATAGCGCTGGCCATAGAGAATTTGACGGGCGAGGCTTTCGCCGGTCGGCATGTTCGTGTCGGGCTCCACCCACATGCCGCCGACGGTTTCCCACTTTCCGTCCACGACCTTCTTCTTGATGCGCTCGAGAAGCGCCGGGTCTTCTTCTTCCATCTGCGCGTAATAATGGGCGGTCGATTGATTGAAGCGGAAATCGTCGGAGCGTTCCATCAGCGAGAGCGCCGTATTGAAGGTGCGCCGCATTTTCCGCTGGGTCTCGCGATAAGGCCAAAGCCAGGCGAGATCGATATGCGCATGGCCGGTCAGCAGCAATTCTCCGTTCGGGGGAAAGCGCTTCTGCAGCTCCTTCAACCGCGCCGTCAGAGCCTTGAAGGCTGCGGCTGCCGAGCCGCTCTGCTCGTCTGTGAGGCCTGCCGGATTAACMTCAAGTTCCGGCAGTTCCCAGATCTTCTGCTGCATGACGGCGCTGGATGTGCGGGAGATATAGGCCGCCGTATCCGACGGCCAGTCGAGGCTGCGCAACGCATGCTCGGCGGCATCCATCAGGTGCGGCACGACTTCATGCTCGCCCAGCACCTCGATTGCCTCAGAAACCTGCTTCAACAGAAGATGCAGGCGATGAGCCGGTCCATCGAGCCAGATAAACCGCGCCTTGTTGAGCTTGGGCGCTCGATTGGGCTCGCCGAACGGAAAGCGGGCGACGGTTTCTGTTGCGATCGAGAAGCGGCGGCCCTTCACCGGGAATTCCTGATGATAGGGATCGAGACCGAATGTTTCCGTCTCGCCATCGGGATAGCTCAGCGTAATCAGGCTCTCGCCGCCGAGATCGAGCTGCAGGCGAATATCTGCGAGAGGCCACGCCTCCGGCGCTTCAGCAGTGGCGGCAAAATGCACCACCCCCTGGCGGTGCGGCCAATCCTGGTGATGTGCGATCGGCTCGCCCTCGAAAGTCCAGCCGTCGATCGTAGCACTTTGTCGATCTCGCCAATGCGCCAACTCGGCAATGCGAACTTTCAGACGATCGAGGCGCTGGGCAATGGTCAGAGGCATGGCTTATCCTGTTGAAAATCGACGGCTGGCAATCTTGTCGTCATGCTTTTGGGGTCGTGGTCATGGTTTTGGGGGAGATGAAGATGGCGCGACCGACATCGCGATTGCCCGGCCCCTCCTCCAAGCGGGCTTGCAGAGTCTTAGATTAAGTAACTTTGATTTGGCGTCAAGCCCGGAAGAAGTGAACCGGGGTTTACCGGGGTTTACCGGGTGTCACCGTGACGCCATGTTCTTGCGAAAGCTTGCTTGCTCGACCAGACGCTCTCGTGCGTGAGGTTAGATTACAAGGAGCACACCGAAAGTCGCTCCACCAAATTGCAGGACATAACTCGACTGCTCGGGCAAACTTCGCTTCCCGCCACCACGCCATTCAACAATTCCGCACCTTGCAGACCGAGATCGTAATATGGCAAAGCGGCAGTGGTCAGCTCCGGCCTCAGCGCCAGGGAAACCGTCCGGAAATCGTCAAAGCCGACAATACTGACATCCTCGGGAATCCGAAGACCCATTGCCATCGCCGCGATGTAGACTTGGATCGCCATTTCGTCGTTGCCGCTCATGATTGCGGTCGGTCGATCCTTTTGTTGAAGCATCTCGGTGGCGGCAGCAAAAACGTAATTCTTCTCTGCTCCAACCGGTCCTTCCATGCCTAGACGGATACTAAGGTCGCTCTCCGCAAGGCCAAAGTCTCCGGTGGTTTTGCGGCAAGCATCGAGGCGCAGTTCCGCGCCAAGCAAAATGGGATTGAGTCGGATGTAGCCGATCTTTCGATGGCCCCTTTCAAGCAGATAGCGTGTCAGATCCTGCGCACCCTGGTAGTCATCGGGTTCGATTGACGGCAACAATTCGCTCGTGCGAGGTCGACAGTTGATCATGACTGTGGGGATACCGACGTCGCCGGTTTCGGGGTCAACGATGCGATGGTACATCGTTACGTAGAGAACACCGTCAATGCGGTGCGATTGGAACATTTTCCAAATTTTAATTTCCTGCTCGGACGCACCGCCGGTGTTTGCCATCAGGATGGTCTTGCCGTTGGCATTGGCCCAATCCTGGATCCCGCGAACGATATCCACTGAATAAGGCGTCGTCGACACGTAGTCAGCGATGATACCAAATGTGTTGGAGCGACTTGAGCGTATTTGGCGCGCGGCCATATTGGGCACATATCCGAGGTCTCGAATTGCCCTTTCGACCCTCTCCCTCGTTTCCTCGGTCACATATGGTTCGCCGTTGATAACGCGAGACACAGTTTTGTTGGAAACCCCCGCCACTTTCGCGACGCTGACTATGCTCACCATCTACGCCAATCTCCTTGCCCGGATTCGTTTTAAACCAGACGCATGACAACGTCGACATATTTTTCTGACAACGTCGTCATTCCATATTGACAACGTCGTCATACGAGGCCTACCTTCGCACCAAGAAGGAGGGCTCAGTGCAAGTGCAGCGAGCCGACAGGGAGGAATCAATGAAGAAATTGCTTGGTGCCAGCGCACTCGCGCTTGTTTTCATGGCCGCCACTGCCAATGCCGAAACCATCAACATTCTGGTGGAAGGCGGCGGCGAAATGTTGCAGAAGGCGGTCGCCGAGAAGTTTACTGCCGACACAGGCATCAAGGTGAACTTCACGGTCGTTCCCTATCAGGGTGTCTTTGACAAATTCTCAGCCGAGATCGCGTCTGGCTCTTCCGCGTTCGATGTCGTGACGATCGACGTCGTGTGGAATGCGAAGTTTGCAAGCCACATCGAGGATCTCTCGGCTCTTTTCACCGATGCGGTTCGCGCGGATCTGCCGCCTGTCTTGCTTGCCGATGCGAAGGTCGGTGACAAGCTGATCGGCATGCCTGCCTGGGCCAATGCCGAGATCGTGTTCTATCGCAAGGATCTGTTTGATAAGGCTGAGGAAAAGGAGGCTTTTCAGGCGAAGTATGGCTATCCTCTCGCGCCGCCAAAAACCTGGCAGCAGTGGCGCGACATTGCGAAATTCTTCACGCGTGACACTGACGGCGATGGAAAGACTGATTTCTGGGGCACCGACACGATCGGCACGTTTTCAGAGGAATGGATGGCGCATGTGCTGCAGGCGGGTTCGCCAGGGGTGATCCTCGATAAGGACGGACAGGTCATTATCGACAACGAGGCGCACAAGAAGGCACTTGAATTCTACATCGCGCCACATTGCATTGATCATTCCGTCCCGGAAAATGTAAACGAAATCGGCTGGGGCGAGGCGCAGAACCTGTTCTACCAGGGCAAAACAGCCATGATGAAGTTCTGGGCGCACGCCTACAAGATGACGCCTCCGGATTCAAAGGTCAGCGGCAAGGTCGGCGTGATGCCGATGCTGGCCGGCGACGCCGGGATCGCAGCTGTTCCCGGCCCTTGGTACAACGTCGTTCCCTCGACATCCCAGCACAAGGATGCAGCGAAAAAATTCATCTCGTTTGCTATCGCCAATAATGCCCTGGGTATCGAAGCTCCCCTCGGCCTTGCCGCGACGAATTCCGCCTATCGCAGCTATTCAGGCAAGGCCGGCTATGAGCACTTTCCCCCACTTCTTGAGACGCTGAGCGCGCCTGCCACCCAGGGCCGGCCGATCAATGAAAAATATCAGGAAATCGTCGATGAAGCTGTTCTCCCGGCTATCCAGCAGGCGCTGACCTGCAAGGCGGATGTCGGCGAGGTCCTGGCGGAAGCCAAGGAAACGATCGAGGACATTCTCAACTAGCCTCGTACATTCCTCCACATCGTGGGGCAAAATATGCCCCACCCTTAGCTTTCGGAGACGGACATGTCGGGTGAAGACCGATTTGTACTTTGCATGCTCGCGCCTGCAGTCGCCATCCTCGGGGTGCTGGTCGCTTACCCGGTGGGGCTCCTGGTATTCGATTCCTTTTTCAAGGTCGATACGATCACGCCCCATATTCGCGAATGGGTCGGCCTGCAGAACTATGTCGATGCCTTGACGTCGAAACGTGTCATGGAAAGCGCTCTGCGGACCGTTCAGTATTCGCTCTTCGCGCTGTTTTTTGAGTTCACGTTCGGCTTCTGTGCGGCGTTGCTTTTTTCGGCGCTTGCCGGTCAATCGCGGTGGCATCGCACGATCTTCGCTCTGCCGCTGATGGTTCCGCCGATCGTCGCGGGTCTGCTTTGGCGGTTTCTGCTCGTCGGCAATATCGGCATTCTGAACTACGGGCTCGTCCGTTTGGGTCTGATAAGCGATCCAGAAGCGATCGCATGGTTGTCCAGCGAAGATATCGTCATTTATTCTGTTTCCTTTGCCGACATCTGGCTGACGACTTCCTTTGTCGCCCTTGTGTCCTATGCCGGGCTGACGAACATCCCGAAAGACCTGCTGGAGGCAGCGCGGATCGACGGGGCGAATGCGCTCAAGCGCTTCTGGCATGTCACCCTTCCCCTCATGCGGCCAGTGATCGCCGTCGTGGTGATCGTGCGGGGCGTGGATGCTGCAAAGACATTCGACCTGATCTGGATACAGACGCAGGGTGGTCCCAGTCATGCTTCCGAAGTGTTCTCTATGAACATCTACCAGCGCATGGTTCGGTTCGGCGATCTCGGCGAGGCTTCCGCGTCAGGAACATTGTTCCTCATCGTCATGATGCTTTTGGCGGCAGTCGCCTATTGGAAGATATGGAGGCCGGTCCATGCGTAGAGCTACCCGCCTCAATCTCAGCGGAATCCTGATCAACGCGGCAGCCCTCGTGTTGGTGCTATCCTACGCGCTGCCATACATCTATCTCCTGATGACCTCCATCAAGCCCGCGGCTGATGTGCAGCAGATCCCGCCAAGCTTCTTTCCGGCCGTTGTATCGTTCGAGAACTTCCGCGAAGTGCTGCGATCCTCCACCTTGCCGAGAGCCTTCGTCAATTCCTTGACCGTCGCGGTGCTGACGACGGCTCTCTCGCTTTCGGTGGCCGTGCCTGCCGCTTACGTCGCCACGCAGTACCGGCGCCGGATCACCACCATTTTCCTGCTCTTCGCACTGGTGACGCGCATGGTGCCATCGGT
>NZ_JBFTQY010000036.1:0-60437 GCF_056399245.1 Rhizobium sp. 01N447_2 | reverse complement strand
CCCTTGCCGGGGCCGTCATTGCCGCCCTTGCCGGGACCATCGTTGCCGCCCTTGCCGGGACCATCGTTGCCGCCCTTGCCGGGACCATCGTTGCCGCCCTTGCCGGGGCCGTCATTGCCGCCCTTGCCGGGGCCGTCGTTGCCGCCCTTGCCGGGGCCGTCATTGCCGCCCTTGCCGGGGCCGTCATTGCCGCCCTTGCCGGGGCCGTCGTTGCCGCCCTTGTCTGGGCCGTCGTTGCCGCCCTTGCCTGGGCCGTCTTTGCCACCCTTGCCGTGATCGTGATCTTTTCCGCCCTTGTCGTGGCCGTGATGATCGCGGTCCTTGCCGCCGTGATTGTCTTTTCCACCGTGGCCCGGACCGTCCTTGCCGTGCCCGTGATCTTTCCCGCCCTTGCCGCCGCCGTGATGATCATGGCCCTTGCCGCCGTGATCGTCCTTTCCGCCATTGTCGCCGCTGCCATTGTCGCCGCTGCCGTCGCCGCTGCCGCTGCCGTCGCCGTTGCCGCTGCCGCCGCCATTGCCGCTGCCGTCGCCATTACCATTACCACTACCGTTATCGCCACCATTCCCATTGCTGGCGAGGGAGCCGGTGCTGGATGTCTTCTTGCCGCCGCCAATGTTTTGGCTGCCGCGATCGWTATCGTTCGGACTGAACTTGCTATCGGACTGAATTGCTCTGGTCGGCATGCACAGCCTGTATTCGAGTGTTCCGCGAACTGCGGCCTTGCAATTAACGACTGCCGGCGCTGCCGTTGCCAAGCTGCTGCTTGCCAGAAGGGAAGCAACGGCGATGCTGAATTTCGCTGCTCTGCTGATCATTTCAATCCATCTCCCAAGGTTAACCGAATGTTAATGGGAGAACTCTTACACTAACAATAAATTAACACGAAGAATAGATGATGGTTAATCTGTCTCATTCGCCTAATACAGTTAAATTCGCAAGTATAAAATTTTACTAAATTTTTATTGTGCCTATGTTATTGTTTCGCAACAAATAAAAGGAATCGGCTATGAAGCGCCTCTTTTCGCTCGCTGCCTTTTTATTCATTCTTCTGCATTTTCAAGCGGTTGCGGGATCATCGCTTCCTGTGACGCGAAGCATCGGCGCACCTGTGGGATTCGCCGCAGCCTGCGCCAAGTACAAGTGGCTGTGCGGCAGGATGGCGGCGCAACAGCTGAATGATCAGGCAGGAACAGCGCTACTTCAAAAGGTCAATCGTGCCGTAAATGGACGGATCATTCCCGCGGAAGATCGCCCGTCTTCCCGAAATAAGGATGTTTGGTCTCTGCCGGTTGCCGGCCGAGGCGACTGTGAGGACTACGCTCTSCAGAAGATGAAGGACCTGATCGAAGCTGGTTTTCCATCGAACAGGTTGGCGCTTTCCGTGGTGATTGGACCGCAGGATCAAAACCATGTCGTTCTCGTTGCCCGGACGGATGGCGGCGATTATGTGCTCGACAATCTGACCAGCGCCGTGCGGCTCTGGCGCTCGACGGGCTATACGTTTCTGGCCACTCAGGATTTCCAATCGCGAACGGGCTGGCGCGTGACGCTTGCTGGTCCCCGTGCAGGCGAGTTCTCTTGAACTGAAAGTCTCGAGGCGGCGCTCGCCGCTGGCAAGTGCAGATGCCGGCGCTATCTTTGCCGCAGAACTCAAGGCAGGACGATCGCGTGACGAAAACCGAACTCGCGGAGATATATCGCGGCTACATCGCCTGCCTGAACAGGCAGGACTGGCCCAATCTCGGGCAGTTCGTCGGCGACGATGCAGTTCATAACGGTCGGCGCCTCGGGCTGTCGGGCTACGTCGCCATGCTCGAGCGGGACTTCGATGAGATTCCCGATCTCTATTTCAAGGTGCTGATGCTCCTTTGCGATCCGCCATACATCGCCTGCCGGCTCGGCTTCGATTGCAGGCCGAAGGCTAAATTCCTCGGCCTCGATGTAAACGGCAGACGCCTTTCCTTCACCGAGAACGTCATCTACGAATTTCGCGGCGGCAAGATCGTCGAGGTCTGGTCGGTCATCGATAAGGCGGCGATCGAGTCCCAGCTTGCGGGCTCGAATTGATCGCGCGGACGGTCTCCGGTCTGCGTTTCGCTCAGATGATGGCGACGCGCTCGCCGAAGGGCGTGTCGTCGTCGAAATTGCGGGTGCCGATCCGATCGCTTTCGCCTGACAAGACCGGCTGTTCCGCCGCTTCCCCTTCTTCCGATGCCGCATGCCCGTGCCGCTTTTGCGGATGCGCCTCGTCGTCGACGATCAGATTCGCGTGCGGGATGAGATCGCTTGCGGCTTCCTTCTCCACGGCCCTCTTCGCTGCCAGCTGATCGGCCGTGATCTGCGACTGGCGGGCGGCGACCCAGGCATTRTCCGGTTCGGAGCCGATCGAGGTGCTGGTGCCGACCTTGGTGGGTTCGGATGGGGCGGTGGCGGAGATGGGGTTGATCGCGTCGACCATGAAATTCTCCTGCGGTGACCAGCTGGCGAAACAACCGGCCGTTCGTGGGATGAAAAACGGCGCGGTCTTCGGACCATTCAGGGAGACATATCGAGCCCGCGCCGAAAAACACAAGGGGACATTGACGTGACTGCCACCTCGGACAACGACAAAATCGGTAGCAGGTTGCGGGAAATTCGACGAAGAATTGTGTGCACAAGGGGTGCTCGGCGCGTGGTTAATGTAAGAATCGGAAACACTTTGTGACTAAGTGTCTCCAAAAGCTGCGTTTTTTGACTTGCTGCGCGCGAAGACATGACGGATATTGTTTAAACGTTGAGGAAGCCGTCATGATTAGAATGATTGAAAACCCCGCCGAACTGGCTGGCGAGGATATCACCGGCAAATATATTCTCCGGAAGCTGAACTATCATTGGTTCGCTTACGGTAAGGCGGCTATCGTGATCGCCTGCAAGGGAACGATCCTGCATCTCGAGCGGGAAGAGACGGTTTATTCCGAGCGTTGGAGCCGTCGCGCCTATACCGGCACCGGCAAGCGTTATCCTGGCGGCATCTGTCCCATTTCGGCGGTCGCCTGCGTTTGCGATACGCCGGATGACGTCAATGCCGTCATTCAGCTGGATGTCGAAGCACAGGACGAATTCTATCAGCTGATCGCCAAGGCCGAAGCCAGGGTTCAGGCTCTTGCCTCGTCCTCGCGAAACAGCCAGTTTCTCGAAGCTGCCGAATAGGGCGGCTCTTTACCGGAATCCGCCCTCAGCCATCATTGCGGCGACGGTAGAATTTCTCCGACATCTCGAATGCTGGATGCAAAAGCGTCGCGACGATCAAGCGCAGCTTTCGTTCGCTACGCTGCCATCGGGTGCGTCCGTCTCCTCAATCCGGTGCGGTGGTGTTAGACTTAGGTGGCAGCCGTTGGGATCAGGCAGCTCGTTCCCGGTTGAACGGAGAGCGGTCATGACAGAGCAGGACACTCGGCCCAATCACTCGTTCGCAGCGACGGCGCCATCGCTCGGCTCGCTCGCCATCACCATTGCCGTGATCTTTGGCGCGCTATTCTGGCCGGCCGGCACGCTCGAATGGCCGCGTGGCTGGATCTTTCTCGGCCTCTTCCTTGCACTGACATGTGTCGCGATCATCTGGATCTGGCGGACAAATCCGGAGCTGTTTGCGGCGCGCAGCCGATATCAGAAAGGCACCAGGCCCTGGGACGCCGTGGTGGCGACGCTGACGATCATTCTCTTCGCCGCCATTCTTCCGGTCGGCGCGTTCGACGACGGGCGTTTCCATTGGGTGCCGCAGCCTGATTGGATCGTCCTCATCGGCTATCTGCTGATGACATCAGGTTATCTCGGCCTAACTTGGGCGCAATCGGTCAACCGGCATTTCGAGCCGACGGTGCGCATCCAGACCGACCGCGACCACAAGGTAATCGACACGGGACCCTACGCCGCCATACGCCATCCCGGATACGCAACCGCTATCGTGCTCAGCGTCGGCATGGCGCTGTCGCTTGGATCGCTCTACGCGCTGATCCCCGCCGGCCTGCTCATCATCGTCCTCTTCGGCCGCACGCTCGGCGAGGAAGCCGAACTGCGCAGGGGGCTCGAAGGCTATGCCGACTATATGGCGCGTGTACGCTGGCGCTGGATTCCGGGCGTGTGGTGAACGCTTTGCGGGCGGCGGGACGCCTGACCACTGGCCTCGCGTTACCCGATCAACCGATCTGCCTGAGATCGCGCGCGAAGCGTTGCCAGTTGGCGATGTAGCTCTCGGCCGAGCGGCGGATGGCCTCGGCCGCCGCCTCGTCGAGCACGCGTACGACGCGGGCGGGCGCTCCGACGATCAGGGAGTTGTCGGGGAATTCCTTGCCTTCGGTGACCAGCGCATTGGCGCCGACGAGGCAGTTGTTGCCGATCTTCGCACCATTCAGGATGGTCGCGCCCATGCCGATCAGCGTGTTGTTGCCGATGGTGCAGCCGTGAAGGATGGCGTGGTGGCCGATGGTGCAGCCTTTGCCTGTTGTCAGTGGGAAGCCCATGTCGGTATGGGCCATCACACCTTCCTGGATGTTGGTACCTTCGCCGACGGTGATCTTCTCGTTATCGCCACGCAGCACGGCGCCGAACCAGATGCCGACATTCTCGCCGAGCTCGATCTGGCCGATGATGTTGGCATCCGGTGCGATCCAATAGAGGCCGGTGGCGGGCAGTTTCGGCGTTAATCCGCCGAGCGCGTAGACGGGCATGGCTMTCTCCTCAGACGACCTCGACCGATAGGGTGGCGACGCCGTCGATGCCGCAATTGATGCGATCGCCCCTGGCCACCGCGCCGACGCCGGCGGGCGTGCCGGTCATAATGATATCGCCAGGCGCGAGAGTGAAGAGCTTCGACAGTTCGGCGATGATCTCCGGCACCTTCCAGATCATCTGGTTGAGATCGCCGTCCTGCACGCGCTTGCCGTTCTGTTCCAGCCAGATCTTACCTTCAGCGGGGTGGCCGAGACGGCTTGCCGGAATGATCGACGAGACAGGGGCGGAATGTTCGAAGGCCTTGCCGACCTCCCAGGGACGACCGAGCTTCTTTGCTTCGCCCTGTAGATCGCGGCGGGTGAAATCGATGCCGACGGCATAGCCGTAGATGCAGTCGAGCGCGTCCGCGGCCTTGATGTTCGCGCCACCCGATTTCAGCGCCAGCACGCACTCGACCTCGTAATGCACGTCTGATGACAGCGGCGGGTAGGGAAAAGCCTTGCCCGCCGGCAGCAAGTTGTCGGCATTCTTCTGGAAGAAGAAGGGGGGCTCGCGGCTGGGATCATGGCCCATCTCGATCGCATGGTCTGCATAGTTCCGCCCGACGCAATAGACGCGGCGCACCGGAAAATGCTCGGCGCTGCCCTCGACCGGCAGCAGCGCCGGTTGCGGAAGCGGGATGACGGTGACGGGATCGGACATTGGCGGGCTCTTCCTGTTTGCGAGTCTTGCGCCATCTTAGACGGAAATCGGCGTGCCGGGGAAGCGTCCTTGGCGTCCGGCTTCGGTGCATTGACGCTGTCACAGTCGCGGGTTAACCTTGGTCATGAGCAGGATTTTTGCAATTTCGATGACGTCTACGACCACCGCGCCGCGGTGGGTGGTAGACGCTTGAACTGAATTCCGTTCATAGCTGCTAAGACCAACCCGCCGGTGACGAGCGGGTTTTTTGTTCCCGCCCGCGCCCGCATTCGAGGACGAGATCGTGGACGATATCCAGAAAAATATTCTTGCGGAGCGGGCTCTGGCCGCTGCCCGCCGCTGTGTCGCCAGCCGCTATGTTGGGGCTGCTTTTGCCTATGCGGCGGGTTCCATCATGCGCGGCGAAGGCACCACCTTTTCGGATATCGATCTGGTCGTCGTGTTCCCGTCTCTCGAAAGAGCCTGGCGGGAATCGTTCACTGAGGACGGTTTCCCGGTCGAGGTCTTCGTCCACGATCCGCAGACACTGGCGCATTATCTCCATCAGGATGCCGACAGCGGCTATCCCATCATGGCCAACATGGTCGCGACGGGCTGTATAATGGGATCGGATATCGACAGCGCGCGCGTCATCCAGGCAAAGGCGGCAAGTATGCTGGCGGCAGGACCCAAGCCTCTTGCCGGGGCAGACTACGACTTGTTGCGCTATCAGGTCACCGATCTGGCCGACGATCTGCGAGGAACGCGCCCACCCGAAGAGATCGCCGCCATCGCCGCGCTGCTCTATCAGAAGCTCGCCGACCTGATGCTTCTCGGACGTGGCGTGTGGGCTGGCCGGGGAAAGTGGGCGCCCCGTCTGATGAGGGAGTTCGACGCGCAATTGGCGGCCGAATTCGACGCGGCGTTCAGTCTGGCGGCTGCGGGTGACGGCACCCGGTTCCTGGCTTTGGCCGATCGGGAGCTTGCCCTGCATGGCGGCCGCTATTTCGAGGGATTCAGGCAGGACGCGCCGCTGGAAGCGCGCCGCCTGGAATAATTTGGTATCGGTGACGTTGCCGCATTTTGAAAATTGGATGGAAGATGCTTGAGCACGAATTCAAGGGCGCCTTGCAGTCGGCAGTAAGGCGTACCGCCAGATTGCGCCTCAGAATTCCCTTGGAGGGGGATATCGATTTCCTGACCCGACTTTTTTCGCGGCCGGAATTGGTCGCACACCGACCGGTGCCCCGGCCTGATACGCCGGCGGAAAGCGCAGCGCGGCTTGCGCGCGACATCGGGCATTGGAAAGATCACGGGTTTGGGCGTTGGGCCGTTGAGGCGAACGGTACGTTGATCGGGTTCGGCGGTGTGACCGTTTCAAAGGAATTCGACGACCTCAATCTTTCCTATCATCTGCAACCTGAAAGCTGGGGGCAGGGATATGCCACGGAATTGGTCAGGGAAGCCCTGGTGTTTGCCATTGATGATCTGCATGCGGGGCGGATGATCGGATTGGTTCGCACCGCCAATGTCGCTTCAAGACGCATTCTCGAGAAATGTGGCTTCAAATACGAGCGGGAGGTAATGCTGCACGGTGCGCCGACCAACATGTACGCCTTCGGCAAAACGAGCGGCTCATGAACGAACATCCGTGCGCAATTGTCAGGTGTGACGAGACGTCTTCGCCGGTCATTCCTCGCCCGCCTCGGCCAGCGCATCCCGCACGATCGCGTAATAGCCTGCAAGCTCCGGGATATCAGCGGCCAGCCTGTCGAAGGCGGGGTCGGATGGCGCAAGTGTGCCGGCGTATTTCGCTTGCGTGAAGGCCCGATGGGCGGCAAGGGCTTCGGCGTCGGCCTTGTGCACGACGGTATAGACAGGCGAGGGCACGGTGCGGCCCTTGACGATGATGCGGTCGAGCTCGATGACAGTGTAGGTGCCGGCGACCAGTCTTGCAGTCTCCTCGCCGAGCAGCAGCGCCACGCCATAATTCTTCGAGGCGCCTTCGAGGCGGGAGGCGAGATTGACGCTGTCGCCGAGGCAGGAATAGTCGAATCGGCGGGTCGAGCCCATGTTGCCGACGATGCATTCGCCGGTGTTGATGCCGACACCCATCTTCAACACGTGCGGCCTGCCACCGCGCGCTGCCGCCTCCCGCTCCAGCTCACGGTTCAGGCTCGATATCGCCGCCTGCATGGCGAGCGAGGCTTTGACTGCGTGGAGTGCATGATCGGGATCGTCGAGCGGCGCGTTCCAGAAGGCCATGATGCAGTCGCCCATATATTTGTCGATCGTACCGCCATGATCCATCACCACGTCGGAAAGCGGCGTCAGCAGCCGGTTGATCAGCCCGGTCAGCTGCTCCGGCTCGTCCTTCAGCGTCTCGGCGATGGTTGTGAACCCACGCACATCCGAAAACAGCACCGAGAGCGTGCGCCGCTCGCCGCCAAGCTTCAACTGCGATGGATCGTTCGACAGGCGCTTGACCAGATCGGGCGAGATATATTGGGCGAAGGCGCGGATGATCTGCCGCTTGTTGCGGCGCTCCTCGGCATAATCGAAGGCGGCCTGGCCGAAGGCGACCGAGACATAGGCGACGACAGGGCCGAGCGGCGAGACGAAGACATGGGCAAAGCGGATGCCGGCAAAACTCGCGGCCGCGAATGCAAGCACTGCCACCGCGCTGGCTACGATCGTCAACCATCCCGTCGAACGCCAGACGGTGGCGGCGGCGAGCAGCACGGAGATCAGGATGCAGGCGGCGACCAGCGGCAGGCGGGCTTCCGCGATCGACAGGCCACGACGGATATTGTCGTAGATCGTTGCCTGGATCTCGACGCCGGAGGTCAGCGTGCCGGTGTGGACGGTATAAGGTGTCGCGAAGGCATCGACGCCGCCCTTGTCGATGGCAGGGGCATTCTGCAGGCTGAGACCGACGAGCACGACGCGGCCCTTGAAATAATCCGGCGGCAGCAGGTTCTCAGGGTCGAGCGCCTGGTAGTAGGAGACTGTGGGATAGCTGCGGGCCGCGCCGAAGGATTGGATGAGCCGGCCAGCCGGCAAGGCTTTGGGTGCTGCTCCCGACGCCTTCATCAGCATGGCGGCAAAGCCGTCCTCATAACCTGGAATGCGCCGGAACGCACCGTCACCGCTGAGATCGACGGAGGCGATGCCGGTCACAGCACCCGCTTCAGTCAGTTGCGGCAGCGGCGTGGCGCGGATCAATTGCGAGGACTGGGGCGTCTCGATCAGCGTTTCGTCGCCGGCGAGCACGACATCCGGGCCGACGGCCTTCGTGATCGCGTCGTCGTTCTCGGGGTTCGAAGGTTCGGCCATGATGATATCGAGGCCGATGACACGGGCACCGGCCGTGCGTAGCTGCCTGACAAGCTGGGCATGCAGGCTGCGCGGCCAGGGCCACTGCGCATTGATATCGGCAAGCGAAGGCTCGTCGATCGCGACGATGACGGGTCCGCCGGGTGGCGGACGGGGATCGTCGACGGTCGAGAGATAGTCGAAGCTTCTCAGCTCAAGCAGCGACCAGGCGGGCAGGCGCGACAGCAGCGAGATGGCGATCAGGACGGTAAGCGACAGCACCAGCAGCCTGAGGCGGCGGCTTTCGGCCTGCCCGCCGGCCGGTCTGAGTTGCCGAGGCTTTTTCTGCTCCCGCATCAGAAGCGGACTTTGAGCGTGCCCTTGAAGGCGCGGCCCCAGCCGGGCACGCCGGGCGTGATCTCGAAGTCGTCGTCGAGGAGATTGTAGGCGGCCGCTTCCAGCTCGATGCGCTTGTCCAGCGGTTCCCAGATCAGGTGGGCATCGAGGCTCCAATAGTCGTCGAGCTTGGTGCCGAGGTCGTCGCCGTCGCGCTCGCCGACATAATTGGCCGCCACCGTCGCCTTGACCTTGGCCTCGTTGACCCAGGTCAGCGCGATCTGGCCGGAATTCTTGGGTATATAGGGMAGGTTACCGCCGTAGTTGAAGGTTCCCGGATCCTTGTTTTCGGAATCCATGTGGGCGTAGGTGGCCGAGAGACCGAAACCATTGCCGAGCGCAACGTTGGCGGTAACGGCGGCGCGGTCGATGCTGCCGCGCGAGAGCGGCAGGCTGTCGAGGGCCGGAAGCGAAATCAGCGGCAGACCGATCGAGAAATCATGGAGTTCCTGATGCTGGTACTCCACCGTGGTGAAGAGACGGTCGGTCCATTCAGCATCCCATTCGAGCGCCGCCGTATCGACGTAACCTTCAGTGCCGACGGAGAACTGGTTCGCCTGAAGACCCAGGATGCCGATCGGCGCAAGGGTAGGAACGCCTGTGTCGGTGCTCTGGCGCATGAAGGCCGCGCGAAGCCAATGGTTCTGCGTCGGCGCCCAGGCAAGGCCGAAGCGTGGTTCGAGCCGGCTGACATCAACGCCATCGCCTTCCAGGCGCGTGCCGAAGAGCGCATATTCGCCCTTCAGGTTCGGGGTGATTTCATGGAGGAGGTCGACATAGGCGCGACCGATATTGATGCGGGTCTCAACCTCCGTGGGTCCGTCGGTCACACCGTCGATGAGGCCCGGAATGACATCCTCGAGATGGAAATAGGTCTCGCGCGACGCGTCGATCCAGCCGCCCTCGATACCGTAACGCCAGGTCAGCGACTCATCGCCGATGCTGTGGCCGAGCGCCGCGATGTAGGCCTTCGAGTCATTTTCGTCGCTGGTTTGAAGGAAAGGCCTGATGTCCCTGCCGGGGCCGCCGAGAAGCGGCACGTCCGCCCAGTCGAACCGTATGTCGTTGGTGGTTTTCGCTTCGGTCTGCTGATAGAGGAATGCAGCGTTCAGGACATTCTCATAGGCGAAGGTATGGCTCCAGCCAAGGCCGGCGTTGGTGAGTTGCGTTGTATCTCGCCGAGTGGTGTAGAGCGGCAGTTCGTCCGGTGCCAGCGGTAAGCCAAAGAAACGCAATACGGGATTCAGCGCATCCGAGAGCGAGGGATCCGTCGACAGCGCATTCAGCGTTCCATCAATCTTGGCGTGATTGAAATAGGCCACGACGCGGTCATCCGGCGTCACAGTCGCCGTCAGATAGCCGTTGCCGCCGAGCAGTTCATTGTCGGTCGCATATCCGCCGAAGTCGCGGTAGTCCCCATCGAGCGCCAGCTCTTCCCAGGTCAGATTGCCATAGAAGCTGATTGGAATCGTCTCGTTGGAATAGCCCTGGATATCGGCTTCGCCGATGCCTCTGGTATGGCCGTCGACGCTGTTGATGCCGCCGCCAAGCGAGCCTTCGATGAAGGGCACATCGAACAGCGTTGCCGAGCGCGAACGGCCCGACAGCATGTGCGGCGAGAGCAGCAGGCCCTGGATGAAGGATGAGTAGCTTGACGCGTTGCCGCGGTTTTGGATGATATTGTCATCGCTAAAGCTCGCCGCGTTGACGTAGGGAAAGATGCTGCCCTTGATCGACTGGTCGATGTAACCGGTGCCTTTGAACGGGTCGAAGGCGGCATCGCCGTAATAGCGGCCCCAGGCGTCCAGGCCCTGCAGGCGGAAGGCGTTGTTGAGCGTCGAACCGGCGCTCGCATTGGCGCCGAGCGAGCTGTAATCGCCGCCGCGGGCGCGAGAGCGTCGCAGGTAATCCTGCGCATTGCGGATCGCGCCGTCGGCGTCGTAATCGTCGATATCGACGGCGGTGCGGAAGGCGGAGATAACCGGGTCGTTCTTGTCGAGTCGGTCGGCATTGTCGAGCGCCTGCTGAGAAGGGATGCGGTCGCCTTTTTCGTAATGGGCGGCGGCGAGCATCAGCTGCGACTGCGAATGCGCCGGATTGGCGGTGCTGGCGGCCAGCAGGTCCTCCATCGCCTTGTCGCGCTCGCCGGTCTGCAGGTAATAGCGGCCGCGGGCAAGGAGTGCGATGTCGAAGGACGAATCGAGCGCGATGGCCGTGTCGATTTCGCGCTTGGCTTCCTTCATGCGCCCCTGGTCAAGATAGAGGATGGCGAGGTTGGCGTGGAGCAACGGGTCCTGCGGATCGAGCTCGATCGCCTTCTTGAAGGCCTTTTCCGCTTCGCCATTGGCATCGCGCGAACTCTGCAGCAGGCCGAGCGAATTCAGCGTGCCTGACCCGCCGGGGGCAAGCTCGATGGCGCGGTTCAGATCGGCGAGCGCGCCGTTGATGTCGCTCTGATAGGCCGCCTTGTAACTCGCGCGGGCGGAGAGCGCCATCGGATGATCAGGGTCGAGCGACAGCGAGCGTTCTATCGCTTCCTTCATCTGCTCGCGATCGTCGGTGAGCTGCGCCAGCTGGGCGCGGACCGCCGGCAGGGTCGGGTCATCAGGATAGCGCTGCTCCGCTTTCTTTATGATCTCGAGCGCTGCGCGCGGGTTTTTCAGGAAGCCTGCCGTATAGGCCTCCATGATCGCGCCATAGGGACCGGTGGTGTTAGCCGGCGGCTGTTCGGCATGGGCGGGGTCGGCCAGCGCACGGGCGAAATAGCCGCCATATTGGGCCATGTTGCGGCGTGTCGGGTCGAGATGCGGCAGGGCCTTCCGGAGGAGCTTAGCGGCATCGCCATAACGCTTCTCGGAGCCGGCGATGGTGGCGTCGATCAGATTGACGCGCGCCTGCTGGGCTGTCGTCAGTTTGCGGTCGCGGATATTCTGCAGCGTTGCGGCGGCAGCCTGGCGTCCGTCGAAGGCGCTCTGCACTTCGGCAAGTTCCAGCCAGTCTTCGGTGGTGCGGCGCTCCGGCGGCAGCGCCAGCAGGCGGCGGCGTTCTGTCGCCATGCGGTCGGCCCGCAGCGGCGAAGTCGGCATCAAGTCGAAGCCGTCGCGCAGGTCCAGATAGAAGAGCATCTGTTCGCGGTCGTCGGGATTGACGCTGATGACCTTATGTGGCGCCTGGCCGATCGTGGCGACCGCTCCTTCGCCCTCGTTCACCTCGACGCTGCCCTGCGGGTTGGTGAGCGCCACGCGGCCTTCGAGCACGATCATCGAGGTCTTGGCGCCCTCAACCGTCATGGTCCAGTCGGTGCCGCGGATGGCGGCTGCGGCCGCCGGCGTTTCCACAGTCAGGCCCTGGCCACCGCGCTCGGCGCGCGCCCAGATCGTTCCCGATTGCAGCTCCAGCGTCGTGTCGCCGCTCGCGGCCATCTTCTTGACCTGCAGCGAGGAATTGCGGCCAAGGCGAACCTGGGTGTGATCGGAAAAGACAATGGCGAGCTGGCCGTTGGCATTGGTGCGCAACACGTCGCCGGTCAGGAGATCTTGATTGATGTCGACGACGCGCCAGTTCGACACGTCGATGAAGCGGACCTCCTCGCCGGTCTTGCGGGCGATGACGGAACCGGCGACCGGTGTTGCACGCTGCACGGGGTCAGCCGCCGCCGGCGAAAAGCCCGGTACGACAAGCGCAAGCGCCACCCCGGCGCGACAGATGTTTTTCCAGCGACCCAGCATGACCCCAACCCCCGCTTCCCCTTTGTCCAAGTAGAAAAGAAAAGTCAAGCATATTGCACACGTGTTCTTGAATTCAGCGTGAAGTGTAATATCAGGGAAACACTTATGGGATGGAGTATTCGGGTGAGCGATTTCGAGAGTACAACTGAACTTATGCCAAGCGAACCGTCGACGGGTGACATCGGCGCCGGGTATTTCGATCATATCAAGAAAATCAATGACATATTTTATGATCAGATCAAGATCTCGGACCAGAAGGCCGCTTATATTTTTACTTTCATGCTGGCCTTCCTGGTGAGTTCCAGCGATGTCAGGGCAGTGTTCAGCCTGGCGCGCTACGTGAGCGGGACGCCGGGCAGTATGCTGTTCTCCGGCTTGCTTGCCGCAGCTTCGGTCTTCTCGATCCTGTCGGCGATCCTCGTCGTACTGCCGCGCCATTTGAACAGCTCGACGTCACTGTTCTGGGGCGCCTGGCATGGCCATCGCGACCGGTTCTTCGATGCGGCGCTGCGGCGCGACGAGCGCTACCTTTTCGAGCAGTATCTCGAAAACGCCGACATCCTCTCCACCATCGCCCGCAACAAATACCGTTGCGTCACTTTTGCGTTCCGCGGGCTGATGGTGAGTGTAATCGCCTATGTGCTGCTGTTGGCGGTGGTGTGAGCGCGGCAAGCCCCAGGAAAATCTCCCCTGAGGTGTCTTTCAGGGGGGTGTCGAAGGGCGAGATGCGCTCCGCCGGGCGCGCCGAAACGCGCCCGGCCGTTTTCATCCCTCGACTTCGAGGACGAGTTCGAGTTCGATCGGCACGCCTAAAGGCAGGCTGGCGACGCCGAGCACGACGCGGCCTGAGAGCTTTTCCTCGCCGAAGACCGCAAGCAGCATTTCGGATGCTCCGTCAGCAACCTTCGGATGGTCGCGGAAATCGCCTTCGGTCGCGATATAGACGCCCAGCTTGACGACCCTGACGACCCTGTCCAGTGAACCGAGATAGTCCCTGGCGGCTGCGAGCGCGCTCAGCGTTGCCGTTTCGGCCGCCTTCCTGCCATCTTCGGCCGCCAGCGCACCGCCGACGCGGCCGATATAGCGGGGCTCATGGCCGACAACCGGCAGCATCCCGCTGAAGAAGACCAAGTTGCCGGTCCTTATCGCTTCGACATAGGCCCCAAAGGGTGTCGGCGGCGGAGGAAGCGTGATGCCGAGTTCCTGCAGCCGTCGATCCGCGCCGGCTGCCTGCGCTTTCGCATGGTCTACCATCTGCCCAGATGTGCGCCGCCGTCGACGTGCAGCACCTCCCCGGTTACGCGCGGCGCTTCGGTAAGGAAGACGACTGCGTCGGCGATCTCCTCGACGTTTGATATGCCTGCCATCGGCGAAAGCGTCTTCAAGAAATCTTTCGGATTGTCCTTGTGCAGCGGCGTATCCACCACACCGGGAGCGACGATATTGAAGCGAATTCCTTTGTTCGCATATTCCATCGCCAGGTTCTTGGAGATGGCGTTGATGCCGCCCTTTGTCATCATCGACACCGAAGCGGAGAAACCGGCGATCGGATGATCGGTCAATGGCGTGGTGATGCTGACGACGCTGCCGCCGGTTTTCTGTGTGAGCATCTGTCCGACGACTAGTTGTGTCAGGTGGATGAAGCCTTCGAGATTGGTCGAGGACAATTTTTTGAAGTCGTCCATGGTGAAATCGACGAACGGCTTGGCCAAGAAAATGCCGGCATTGTTGACGAGGGCGTCGATCGAGCCGAACCGCTCGATTGCGGTCTTTGCCACCCGCGCTGCGGTTTCGGCATCGCCAATGTCACCGTCGACGAGCGCCAGCCTGTCGGAGGCTTGGAAAGCGTTCGAAGTGCTGACCTGGCGCGAGGTGGCGACGACATTATAGCCGCGCTCGATGAAGGCGTTGACGAGGCCGGCTCCGATACCCTGCGAGGCGCCCGTGACGATGACTGTTTTTTTCGTAGTCATGCTGATCTCCATAAGCCGGTTCGGGCAACGCGGGCCGTATGTTTTGCGGAGGCCGGTCGCTCGAGATGGGGCTGCTGCGAATGCGCCTCCATCGGTTGTTTTGTTTTCGCAGGGTGAATATGGCGAAAACTCCATTACCCGATTAGATGGAAATATCTGGATTCTCTTTTGCATCTATGCAAAAATCAGAGCATGGCTGATCTGAACGATATCGCCGTTTTCGTGAAGGTGGCGCAGTACGGCAGCTTCAGCCGCGCTGCCCATTCCCTCGGCATGCCGGTATCGACCGTCAGCCGGAAAGTAACGTCGCTGGAGGAGCAGCTCGGCGTGACGCTGCTGCAGCGGACAACTCGCAAACTGAGCCTGACCGCGCAGGGCCGGGCCTATTACAACAGGTGCAGCGAACCGCTCGCCCATCTCCTCGACGCTGAGCAAGTGCTCACCGAGACACAGAGAAAACCGGAAGGTCTGCTGAAGATCTCCGTGCCCGTCATCTTCGGACAGGAGGTCTTCTACGAATTCGTCTCGGCTTTCCTGAAGACCTATCCGAAGATCCAGGTCGACCTCTTCGTCACCAACCTGTTCCTCGATCTGATCGCGGAGAACATCGATCTCGGCATCCGCTTCGGCGAACTCAAGGATTCGACCATCGTCGCCCAGCGGCTCGGCAAGAGCGTGCGCTATCTGGTCGCCGCACCGGACTATCTGAAGGGCAGGGTGCTTCCCACCAAACCCGAAGAGCTGAAGGACCATCAGTGCGTTCTCTTGAACGGCCGCAACGGCGAGGCGGAATGGCATCTGGTGAGCGGTCGCAAATCTGTTCGCCTGCATGTGTCGGGGCCGGTATCAAGCCGGGATTTCGATGCGGTAAGCGCCTTCACCTATCGCGGACACGGCATCGGCTTGCTGCCTTCGACCTATTGCGACGAACAGATCAGAAGAGGCGAACTTGTTCGCCTGCTGCCGGGCTGGTCGTCCGAGGAAATTTTCGTGCACGCCGTCTATCCCACGCGCCGCTTCCTGCCTTCCCGATTACAGGTCTTTCTCGAGGCGCTGAAGGCATGGACGACCCCCTTGTGGCTTCCCTTGCATTGAGGGCTTTCGATTCCATCACCGAAAATTGAAGCCGCGCGCGGGGCCGAGCGATCTGCGTCGGTCAAGCTGTGTTAGAGTTCGCTGGCTTGGATGGCGCAGGGATTGGATTGCCAATGCTGACGACACTTGCGGTGCTTATGAGTCTTTCCGGCCTCGTCCCCATCGCGCAAGCGGGGGGAAGCGAGGTCGATGTGACCCTCGTGCTTGCTGTCGACACCTCGCGGTCGATGGACTTCGAGGAGATCGGCATCCAGCGCGAAGGTTATGTCGAAGCGCTCAAGCACAAGGAGTTTATCGACGCGGTGAAGGGCGGGCTGACCGGCCGCATCGCCATCAGCTATTTCGAATGGGCTGGCTATGTCGTCCAGGATTCCGTGATCGACTGGCAGGTGATCGAGACGGAAGAGGACGCGATCGCTTTTGCCGGCAAACTCGAAGCCCGGCCGATTGCCACGCAACGGCGCACATCGATCTCTACCGCGATCGCCCAGGGCGCCAGCATGATCGTTTCCGGTCCCTTTCAGTCCAGGCGACAGGTGATCGATGTCTCCGGCGACGGTCCGAACAATTCCGGCGATCCCGTCACCCCCGCCCGCGACAAGGCGGTGGAAGCAGGCGTGATCATCAACGGCCTTGCCATCATGCTGCGGCCCTCCGATGCGCCCAATGGGCTCGACAAATATTATGCGGATTGCGTGATCGGCGGCCCCGGCGCCTTCGTGCTGCCGGTCCGCAAGATCGAGGATTTCGCCGTTGCCGTGCGCCGCAAGCTGGTGCTGGAGATCAGCGGCCTTTCCCCGCCGGTGATGGTGCAGAAGATCGCCGGCGCTGAGGCGGGCACAGACTGCATGATCGGTGAGAAGCAGTGGCGGGACATCTTCGACCGCTGATGCCAGAACAGGATGATTTTAGGCCGGGTCGGCCTAAAATCTCAATCCTGTTCTGAATTACATAGTTAGAGCATGATGTCGTCCGAAAACCGCGCACGCTTCATCATGCTCTACCGGGTCAGCGCGCCGAAGTTATATCAGTCAGTATTTGGTATGCCGCAGAGACGCGATCCTCGTTGGGATAGTTTTTGTTGGCCAGAATGACGATGCCAACTCGCTCTTTCGGGATGAACGCGACATATGCGCCGAAACCATTCGTGGAGCCGGTTTTATTGATCCACACATCGTCGCGCGGTTCCATCGCCGGCGTCAGCTGCTTGACGGGAATGGTTTTGAGCATCGCGCTGGAATTGTTGTCCATCAACGTCGTCAATGTCGGGGGATAGGAGTACTGCTCCCAAATAAGGTCTTGCGTCATCGCGCCGACATCGAAGTATCCCATGTGCGTGTTCGTGATCGCCTGCTGGAGCTTTCCGTCCAACTTGACCAGTTCCATGTTTGCGTCGATGAACCGGATCATGTCGCTTGCTGTGGATTTCACTCCATAGGCCTCGGACGAAAGAGTGGCGAGTGTCATCCGAGCCGGCTCACCGCTTCGCTTGTAGCCTTGGGCATAGTCGGCCATTCTCGATTTCGGCACATTGATATACGTGCTCGTCAACCCGAGAGAAGGAAACAATTGGTCTTCCATAAGGGMTGCGAAATCTTTGCCCATGCTTTTCGCCGTTATGTATCCGAGCACGCCGATGCTTGGATTGGCGTATGTTCGGTGCGTTCCGGCGGCATATGAAGGTTTCCAACTTGCGAAATACTCCATCAGCTGTTTTTCGGTTTTGACTTCATCGGGAACTTGCAGCGGAAATCCGCCAGCCGTGTGCGTGCCCAAATTCATCAGCTCGACATCGCCGAAGGGTCTTCTCTTCATCGACGGAAGATATTTGCGTGCCTTGTCCGACAGCGAAAGTCGGCCGGTCACGTCCGCGTAGGAGGTGAGGGTGACTGTAAACGTTTTGCTGATCGATCCCAGTTCGAACATGGTCGCCGGGCTGACGGGCCTGCCTGTGTCCTTCGACTCGACACCGTAGTTGAAGATGTGGTCCTCTCCGTCAACGGCGATGGCAACGGCCATGCCCGGAATGCTGTTTTTATCCATAATCGGCTTTACCGCTGCGTCCGAGATTGCTTTCAGTTTCATCTCGTCGGCCGCAAAGCCACTTGTGGCAATGCATGTCGAGACCAAGGTGGCCGATAGAATTTTTATCCAATTACGATTCATTTTCATCCTCCGCAGGCAGCTTTTCATCAACGCAAAGGCGCATGAGGACGGCATTTAACGGCACTGTTTTACAGCAGCAAACGATGATATCTCGGAGGAGATCCAAGAAAATCTAGGGCTAAGATGGTTCGGCAATTCCTCCCTCTAAATGGCTTGAGAGCCTTCGAGGCATCGGCAAGACATCTCAGCTTCACCCGTGCCGCGATCGAGCTTTGTGTTACCCAGGCCGCGGTAAGCCAGCAGGTCAAAAGCCTGGAGAAGCGATTGGGGGCTGCCCTTTTTCAGYGTCTCCCGAGGGGCTTGAAAATCACCGCAGAAGGCGAAGCTCTTTTGCCGACCTTGACCAATTCCTTCGATCAGATGGCGATCACGCTGGACCGGATTGAAGCCGGGCAGGTTCGGGAATTGCTGTTCCTGGGCGTGGTCGGAACGTTTGCCGTCGGCTGGTTGTTGCCAAAGCTTTCGGATTTTCAACAGCAGCACCCGTTCATCGATGTGCGCGTTTCGACAAACAATAATCGCGTCGATATGGCGGCCGAGGGACTGGACTTAGCCATTCGCTTCGGCAGTGGCTCCTGGCACGGCACAGAAGCGCTGCGTCTGTTCGACGCTCCGCTCTCTCCTCTGTGCACGCCCAAATTGGCCGAGCGTTTGAGGTCGCCTGCAGACCTGGTCGAAGCGACGCTTTTGCGGAGCTACAGGGCGGACGAATGGAGCACCTGGTTTGCGGCAGCGAACGTTCCTCCGGCGGCGCAGGTAAATGCCGGTATCGTCTTCGACTCTTCCCTCGCGATGATGGAGGCGGCCCTGCAAGGACTGGGGATCGCTCTGGCACCGCCGTCGATGTTTTCCAGACATCTATCCTCGGGGGCTATTAGACAACCTTTTCCTACGACCATATCGTTGGGGAGCTATTGGCTGACCCGACTTCAATCAAGGCCGCCAACAGCAGCCATGCTCGCATTTTCCGATTGGATAACGTCGCAGATGTCTTCCGCATCTCAATGACAGCTTCTGGTGGATTCCGATCCTCGACCTGACGTCGGCAAGGAGATCGGTGAAATTGGTGAGGCGAAGACACAATAGAGTATTTCGGTATGGCGCGCGCCATACCGAAATGCCGTTGCTTCTCAGAGGATGTCGCCGCTGTTGCCTATAAGGGCAGCTGCTTGCCGGCCTGTTCGCTGACCATGTATTCGGCGTACCAGTCCGGCCAACCTTCGTCGTGCTTGCCGCCGTTTCGCTTCTCGTGTTCGCCGTGGGCGGTCGCCGCGCGGCGGAGCGYTGACGCAAGCTCGGTCGACGTCGTGAATTTCGTGTCGTCGGCGTCGATGCGTCCCGGCAACCGCGTGGTGACTTCCTGGAACAGCCAGCCGTTGCCGTCGGGATCCTTGAAAGATGCGAAGGAGCGATAGCTGCGGTGATCGGGATCGCGGCCGGCGATCCGCAGCCGTCCGAACAGATAGGGCTCGTCCTTGCCGGCATAGACGCCGGCCGCGTCATGGAACACTTGGCTCACCTCGACCCCGCGGGCGATCAGGTCGCGGCGGGCCGCCTCGACGTCGGAGACGATAAGGTAAAGGCCCTGGGCCGAGCCGGGTGGCGCGGCGGTGACGTTCTTGCCGAAGATGATCGCACAGCCGGAGCCGGGCGGGGTAAACTGGATCACACGGAAATCGGCATCATTGGCGAAGTCGGCATCGAGCCGCCAGCCCAGGCCGTCGTAAAAACGTTTGGCGCGGTCGACGTCGGAAACGGGGATGACGACCACCTCGAGCTTGGTGTCGACAGGCTGTGTTCTCGGGGTCTCAATGGGGGTTTCACTGCGCATGGCATTGCTCATCTTCAGCTCCTTGAGGTTTTGGATGCGTTAAGAATGGCGATACATGTCACCAGCCAGTGGACCACAGCGCTGTGAGGCCGTCGAATCAATTATTCTGTCTGATTTGGCCGGTATTGGCGGATTCCATGCCTATACCGGTTGAAGACAGATTCCGACCCGGCCATGCAAAGATCCGGCTGACAGCGCATCACTCGTGATCCGCCTTCAGCCGATGCCTGTGGGCTGCCTGCTTTGCCCGGTTGCCGCACATGGCCATGCTGCACCAGCGCCGCCGGTGGCCACGGGTGTGGTCGGCAAAAAGCAACGTGCAGACCGGTCCCTCGCAGGCCTTCACGGTAGAGAAATCCTCCGTGCAGACGAATTGCGCCAGCGCTTCGCCGACCGGCAGCAGCAGCGCATCGGGCGAGCGCCATTTGCGCATCGGCTGAAGCTCCAGTGTGGCGTGGCCGTCGGCGTGCCCAGTGACGATGCGGCTGAAGCCCTCGTTGCGTTCGAGCAGGCGGTTCAACGGCTCCAGCTCTTCCAGGGCATTTGCTGGAAGCGGGCGGCCCTTGTGGGCGCGGACGAAATCCCGGAACCACTCGCGCAGGTGCCTCGCCTGGTCGGCGACCTTATCGAGTTCGCCGGGCAGAGCCTGCGCCCTCATCGCCTCCAGCGTCTCGTGCGGGACGAGCCCTGCCTGCTCCAGCCAGCGCAGCAGTCCTTCGCCGTCGTCGATCCAGTCGATCGGCATGTCCACGGGTGTGGCGATCGAATTCAGAAAATCCAGTCCCAACGCGTCGCCGACGAAAATGGCAGGGGAGCGGTTGTCCATCATAACTCCTGTTCCGGCTGCCGCGATGTGCACCGCCGGCGATCTCTCGAAGACATCAATGGCATGTAACCTCTTAAATGGTTCTTGACAAGTTACGCGCTATGGAAGTAACCGTTATAAACACATTAAACAGGTTACCTGATCTCAGCCAGATGCAGAGGAGAAGGCCGATGTCCCCCAATGAAGTAAATGTTGTGCTCGTCCACGGCGCGTGGGCCGATGGTTCTAGCTGGTCGAAGATCATCCCGCCGCTCACCGCCGAAGGCGTGGCAGTGGTCGCAGCACCGCTGCCGCTGACCTCCTTCAGCGATGACGTTGCGGCACTCGAGCACACCTTGGAGCGGGTGGCGGGGCCGGTGGTTCTCGTCGGCCATGCCTATGCCGGCGCGGTGATCGCGGCGACGAAGGATGAGAAGGTCAAGGCGTTGGTCTACATCGCCGCGCTGGCGCCCGATGAGGGCGAGACGGTTGCCGATATCTTCTATCGCGGCGAGCCGCACCCGCAAGCGCCGAAACTTTCGCCCGATAGCCATGGCCTGATCTACCTGCCTGATGAGGCCTTTGGCAAAGCATTCGCCCCGAATGCCGGGGCCGATGAGCAGATAGTGCTTGCCGCCGTGCAGCGGCCGATCTCGCCGGCCTGCATCACCGTTCCCGTGCCGCGCCCGCTCTGGAAGGACCGCCCGACCTGGTTCCTGGTCGCCGAACAAGACCGGATGATCGTTGCCGACAATCAGCGCTTCATGGCCGAACGGATGGGCGCGCTTACGCGTTTCCACGCTGTCGACCACACGCCCGGTGTGACCGCGCCGGCCGCCGTGCTCGACATTGTCAGGGAGGCAGTCGCCGCGGCGGCGGCCTGATGTCAACCGTCAACATGGGATGAGGAGGAACTGAGATGCACGGAGAGAAGATGACGACGGAGCGGGTGAGCGCCTTTTCGGACGCCGTGCTCGCGGTGATCATCACCATCATGGTGCTGGAATTGAAGGCGCCCGAGGTTCCGGACATATCGGCGATGCTGTCGCTCTGGCCGATATTGGTCAGCTATGCGCTGAGCTACCTGTTCATCGCAATCATCTGGATCAACCATCACCATCTGCTGCGGCTGGTGCGCTTTGCGTCGACCCGGCTGATCTGGATCAACTTCGCGCACCTGTTCCTGGTGTCGCTGCTGCCGTTCACGACGGCCTGGATGGCGAGGACCGACCTCGCGCCAATGCCGGTCGCCATCTATGCCGCCGTCTTCGTGGTCGTCAATGCCGCCTATCTCTTGTTCGAGCGCGAGATATTCGCGCATGCCGAGGCGGACGCCATGCCCGAACCGGCCCGCCGCCTGGCGCGCCGGCGCACGCTGCTGGGTCTTGCGATCTTCGCCGTGGCGGGGTTCGTCGCCCCTTTCGTGCCGCTCTTCGGCTTCTTCCTGATCTGCTGCGCCCTCGTTCTCTATCTCCAGCCGGAGATCTTCAGCAGCCGCCTGCAACGGCAGGCGAAATAACCGAACATAATATCTCAAACAAGTTACCAACACAAAGGAGACTGTCATGTCCACCATCAAATACCGCACCGCCGACGTCGACGGCTTCAAGATATTCTATCGCGAAGCGGGTTCGCCGGATGCTCCGAAGCTGCTTTTGCTGCACGGCTTTCCGAGCGCCGGCCACATGTTCCGCGACCTGATTCCGCTGCTGGCCGACCGCTTCCACATCGTCGCGCCCGATCTTCCGGGCTTCGGACAATCCGACCTGCCGGCCCGGCCTGCCACCTTCGACGGGATCGCGGCCACGATCGACCGCTTCACCGAAATCGTCGGCTTCGATCGTTACGCCGTCTACGTGTTCGACTATGGCGCGCCGACGGGCTTCCGGCTGGCGGTGAAACATCCCGAGCGCATCACGGCGATCATCTCGCAGAACGGCAATGCCTATGTCGAAGGTCTCAGCGACGGCTGGAACCCGATCCAGGCCTATTGGGAGGACGCCTCCGAAGAGAACCGCAATGCGCTGAAAGCGATGCTCCAGCCGGAGGCGACGATCTGGCAATATACCCATGGCGTCGCCGATCCGACGGCGGTTTCGCCGGATGGTTATTCGCTCGACAATTTCTATCTGGCCCGGCCTGAAGTCGAGGATGTGCAACTCGATCTTTTCGGCGACTACAAGAGCAATGTCGCGCTCTATCCTGCCTTCCAGGCGTATTTCCGCACCCACAAGCCGCCGTTCCTGGCCGTGTGGGGTGAGAATGACCCGTTCTTCCTGCCGCCCGGTGCAGAGGCCTTCAAGCGCGATAATCCGGGCGCGGTCGTGCGCTTCCTCGACACGGGCCATTTTGCGCTGGAAACGCATGCTGCCGAGATCGCTGCCGAGATTCGGGATTTTCTGGCCCGCTGACGGCAACCCGGCGCCGCCCCGCCGGAATGGGCGGGCGGTGGCCGAAGCAGAGAGGAGAAACGACATGTCGAACTCAGTAGCGATCATCACCGGGGCCAGCCAGGGTATCGGCCAGGCGACGGCGCGGCGCCTCGCGCGCGATTTTTCGGCGCTGGTGCTGGTCGCCCGCAACCGCGCCAATCTTGAGGAGACCGCGCAGGCGGTGAGGGCGGCCGGCGCGCAAGCCCTCGTCATCGGCGCCGACCTTGCCGAGCCGCAAACGGCGCAGGCCGTGGTCGATCAGGCGCTTGGCGCCTTCGGCCGCATCGATGCGCTGCTCAACATCGCCGGCGGGGTGCCACAGATCGATCTTTTCGAGATGACCGATGCGCAGTGGGAAGACGGGCTGGCGTTAAAGCTGCACGGCGCGAGGCGCCTGACGATAGCGGCATGGCCGGCGCTGAAAGAGGCAAAGGGCTCCGTCGTCTTGATGTCGGGCAATTCGGCGGTGTTTCCGAAGGCGCCGTATGCGGCGGTCGGTACCATCAATGCTGCCATCGTCGCGCTCGCCAAGGCCTTTTCCGATCGCGGCATCACCGATGGCGTGCAGGTCAACAGCGTGCTGCCCGGTCCCGTCATGACCGGCCGGCGTCGTTCCTATCTCGATTACTGGGCGCCGCTGCATGGCGTGAGCGTGGAAGAGGCGACCGCGCATTTCCCCAAGCAGGCCGGCATCGCCCGCTACGGCGAACCGGAAGAAATCGCCGAACTGATGGCTTTCCTGGTATCGCCGGGCGCACGCTGGATGACCGGCTCGACGCTGCGCATGGATGGCGGCGAGGTGAAGTCGATCTGATGCGGTCGACGGCGGGAGTGCCCCGCCGTCTTCATCTCCTGCGTTCCTCTGTTCGTCGAACCGCTTTCACGCGGCGAGAGCGGCGCGGGTTTTGCCGATCGTCAGAGCCGCCTTTGCGGCCTCGCGCCCTTTCTCGACGAAATGTGCGCGGTAGATCTGCTGGTGATGCTCGGTTTCCTGATACTGATGCGGCGTCAGCGAAACCGACAGCACCGGCACGCCGGTATCCATGCCGGCGCGCATCAGCCCATCGACGACGGCCTGGGCGACGAATTCGTGCCGGTAGATTCCGCCGTCGACGACGAAGGCGGCGGCAACGACAGCAGCATAGCGCCCGCTTGCCGCAAGATCGCGTGACAGCAGCGGCATCTCGAATGCGCCGGGAACATCGAACACATCGACCTGCTCGGGCGGAATAAGCTGATGGAAGCCATCTAGGGCACGGTCGACGATATCGGCATGCCAGCTGGCTTTGATGAAGGCATAGCGGGTGAGTGTCATGGTAATCTCCTTTGGCGAACAGACACATCACCCAAGGCGATCACGAACGTCCCCGACAGCCGCAAGGGCGGCAGGAACGCGCGTTCTCTTTCATCCGGACTATGACCGTCGGCTCAGGCATCTCACCTGATCTGCTGACCCTTCCTGAGAAGGCGCTCGCGGGCTCGCAATCCAAATTGCATACCGCCGGTAGGGACTTGCACCCCGCCCTGAGAACGGCGCGAACAATAGGTGGAAGGTGACGGGCTGGCAATAGTCAGGAAGAGGCTTTCGTGACCGATGAAAGCGCCGATGCAGGATCAGGGCTCCCGACGCGGCGATTTTGCTTGTTCGTCGATCGCGACGGGCAAGCCCTCTTGTGGAGGATGGGCTTGCGCCTACATGCTTCCAGTGAGGACATTCACGTCAGAATAGCACGGCAAGACAGGATGCGCCGTCTCCACCGGAGACGGGCAGGGCCGTGGCAACCACGGGAGAGAGAGATGCAAGACCCCTTCGTCGTCCACCGCGAGGCGCATATCGCGGCGCCGCCGGCCGCGGTGTTCGCGCTGATGACCGACCCGGAAAAGATCCTGCGCTGGATGGGAACGGAGGCGCAGGTCGAGCCGCAGCCCGGTGGGCTCTATCTCGTCAACGTCACCGGCGCCCGCTTTGCGCGCGGCTCGTTTCGAGAAGTGGTTCCGGTTCATCGCCTTGCCTACAGCTTCGGCTGGGACGGCAGTGAGGTGGTGCCGCCGGGGTCGAGCCTGGTCGAGATCGACCTGATCGAGCAAGGAGATGGAACGCTGTTGCGGCTCACCCATAGCGGCCTGCCGAGCGCCGAGCAATGCGCCGGCCATGCGGAAGGCTGGGCGCATTACCTCGGGCGGTTGACCGAGGTCGCCGCCGGGCATGATCCGGGTCCCGACCCTTTTTACGGCAGGACATGAACAAATTTTGCCGGCAGCGGGGCGTCTGTGAAGCGCTTGCCGTTGCGACAACAACGGTCGGCGAGCGCCCAAGCCGGTCGTGCGGAAGCGCTTCTTTTGCTACCGCAAACATGAACGCGCAGTTCATCTCCAGTTCAATTTAGCGGTCCTAATCTGCGGACGGCTGGATTGAAAATGGAGTTCACGATGAAGGCACTTTCTATCGCGGCTGCCTTGCTTGCCGGCAGCCTCTCGATCGGTACCGCGGAGGCAATGCCGATGGGGACAATCAATGTCCAGAGCAATGTCACAAAGGTCGACTACGCCTGCGGTCGCGGCTGGCATCTGACGCGCTGGGGCGAATGCCGGCGAAACTGGAGACGCCCGCCGCCGGTAGCTTTCTACGGTGGTCCGCCCCGCTGGGGCTGGGAGCGGCGTCACCGGGATTGGGATGGTCCGCGCTGGCGCGATGAGAGGCGCTGGGATCGCGACCGGCGCTGGCGGGATGATGACTAAAGGTCTGGCTTAGATGTAGATGGACGAAGGCCGGAGCGATTTTCGCCCGGCCTTTTCTAATGCTTCGCCGACGCTGACAGCCAGCGTTCTCCCGATTCGCCCGAGAGGATCAGATCCTGCTGACGAGCCAGTGCTTGTCGTCGATCAATTCCTCGAGCTCGACGGGATCCTTGACGCCGAATTCGAACCATTCGACGAGTTCTTTCGCCTTGCGGCTACTCTCCTCCGCCGTCAGCTCGACCTGATATCTTTCGCACCATCGCCGAAGGATCGACGTCAGCAGCGTCATGTCATTCCCATCCAGCGGATCTTTCGGCCAGAAAATCGTGCCCATCGTACCCCTCAATCACACGATGACGAACGGCCCCATAATGGAATCAAAGCCGCGCAAGTTTAAAGTGTTTATTTTTTGTTTTCCACCGCGGCGAATGGTTTTCGACAGGGGAGTGGAACGTCCTTTTGGGGATGAAAGGTTGAGCCGGTGGAAACGTCCTCATGGACATTCGGAATGGCTGCTTGCGCTCACCCGGGGACATCCTTGCGGCCGCCCCGGTCAGCGTGCGATGTTAAGCCATGGATCTGCCATCTCCCCTTGCCTGGCTGGTTGATGAGGCCGGTGCCTCGCCCAGTCCCGAATGGTTTCTGGCCGAACTCGGGCGCCGGCTGCTGGCCGATGGCCTGCCGCTTTTGGGCGGCGCGCTGACGCTTTCGGTGCCGCATCCGATCATCGCGCGGCGCACCTGGCTGTGGCGGGCGGAGACTGGCGCTGTTATTGAGGCTTTGGCCTTTGCCGCCGCTCCGCGGAGCGAGGCCGGGCGCGAGTGGCTGGCCGGGCTCGGGCCGGTATGGGAAGACAGGATCGGGCCTTCACAGGACAATCGGTCGGACAGCCCGCTGCTCGGCTGGGCGAGGGTTGCCAGCGGGGAAGGGGCAGGTGCATTCGGCGCAGCCGAGGCCGGCCTGCTGCGCGAGGTCGCGCGTTTTGCTGCAGCGCCGCTCGCCGCTTTGGCGGCGCGCGAGGCGCGGGCAGCGCTGCTTGAAGCCTATCTCGGCCGCCGTAGCGCCGCGCGGGTGCAGGCCGGCGCGCTTGCCCGCGGCACCGGCGAGACCATCCGCGCGGCCCTTCTCTGTGCCGATCTGCGCGACTTCACCGCCCTCTCCGAGGTGACCGAACCTCACGTGATGATATCAGCACTGGACGCCTGGTTTGACCGCGTCGCTGGCGCCGTGCATGCCTTCGGCGGTGAGGTGTTGAAATTCATCGGCGACGGCGTGCTGGCGATCTTTCCGGTCACGGCTACGTCAGGCGAGGGCGACGCAGCCCGAGGGGATTGCGAGGCTTGCGAGGCCGCACTTCGGGCGGTCGCCGCCAGCCGTGCCGGCATGGCCCATCTCGATCAACTGCGCCAGGCGCAGGGACTGGCACCGCTGCCCTTCGGCGCAGCACTTCATTTCGGCGAAATCCTGTGGGGCAATATCGGCGCGGCCGACCGGTTGGATTTTACCGCCATCGGCCCCGCCGTCAATCTGGTCAGCCGGCTGGAAGGGCTCTGCAAGCCGCTCGGCCGAAGCGTGCTGATCTCGGGCGCGGTGGCAGCGAATACGGCGACGGCGCTGACGCCGCTCGGAGAGCACACATTGCGCGGCATCGCCGACCCTTGCGCTGTCTTTGCCCTGCCGACGGATTGAGCTGCGGGCAGGGATGAAGTTTTGCAAAGAAAAATTTGCAAAGATATGTTTGCAATAGTAGGCTTGCGGCATGAAAACACCGCGCCCGCAGCCTGCTCAATCCGTCACCGCACCCCGCACCATCAGCCGCGTGGTGCCCGATCCGACCGCGCTGAAGGCGCTGGCGCATCCAGTCCGGTTGCGCATGCTCGGCATGCTCAGGGTCGATGGACCCGCTACGGCGACGCAGCTGGCGGTGCGGCTCGGGTTGAACAGCGGCGCTACCAGCTATCACCTGCGCCAGCTTGCCCAATACGGCTTTATCGAGGAAGCACCGCATCCCTCGCGGCGCGATCGCTGGTGGCGCGCAAGCCACGAACTTACCTCGGTGCCGGCCAGCGAGGCTGAGGGCGAAGCGTTGGATCTCGATCTTGCCTTCAACCAGGCGGCACTCTCGCTGCAGGTCGGTCAGATGCAGCAGGCGCTGGAGGAATATACCGAGCTGCCGGCGGAATGGCGCAAGGCGAGCACGGCCAGCGACATCATCATCCCGATGACGGCGGAACAGGCCGAAGCCCTGACCAAGCGGCTGACCGATATCATTCTCGAAGCGATGCGGGTAGCTCCGCCTTTGGGGGAGCTGGCACCCCCGGATATGGTTCCCTTCTCGATCATGCTGCACGCCTTTCCCTACCCGGGCCGGCTCCCGCACTGCGATGGGGATGGTGGGCCATGAGAAGAGGTGGACCTTTCCTGGCGCTTGCCGCAGCCGAGACGCTTTCGCTTTCCGGCACGCGGCTGTCGACCATCGCCATTCCCTGGCTGGTGCTGAGCACGACGGGCAGCCCGGTTCTGACCGGGCTGACGGCTATGATGGAAATGCTGCCCTATGTCGCCGCCAAGGCGCTCAGTGGGCCGCTGATCGACCGCGTCGGCCCGAAGCGCATCGCCGTCGTCTGCGATACCGCCTCGGTGGCTGTGGTGGGGCTGGTGCCGCTGCTCGATCTCTTTGGCCTGCTTAATATGCCGCTGCTACTGCCTGTTGTCTTTGCCATGGGCGTGCTGCGCGGCCCTTCCGATGCCGCCAAACAGGCGATGGTGCCTGATATCGCCACGCTGGCGGCCATGCCGCTCGAACGGGTCACCGGCGTCGTCGGTGCTATCGAGCGGCTGGCCTCGACGGCGGGGGCAGCCGGCGCCGGCGCGCTGATCGGCCTGATCGGCCCGGGCCAGGCGCTCGTCGTTAATGCCGTCACCTTCGCCGCCGCTGCGCTGATTGTGGGAGTAGGCATTCCTGGGCTGCGGCGCGTCCCCGAGCCACGCGGCATGCCCGAACCGCGCGGCGCGCCTGAGGCTCGGCCGGGCGGGATGTCCTCCTATTTCAGCGATCTCCGGGAAGGCTGGCGCTTTCTGCGCGGCGACGCGGTGCTCGTCAGCATCGTCACCATGGTGGCGACCACCAACCTGCTGGACCAGGCTTATCACGCCGTACTGCTGCCCGTCTGGACGCAGAGCTCAGGCCATGGCCCGGAATTGTTGGGGGCGATGTTTTCGGYCTTCACCGGCGCCTCGATCGCGGGTGCCGCGATTGCCGCTGCGATCGGCGAGCGGATGCCGCGCCTGATGGTCTATACCGTGGCGTTCCTGCTGACCGGGTTTCCGCGTTTTCTCGTTGTTGCGCTGGATGCGCCGCTCGCCCTCATCTTCATCACCCTGGCAATCGCAGGATTTGCCTCGGGCTTCCTCAATCCGATCCTGTCTGCGGTGATCTTCGAGCGCATCCCCAAGCCGTTGACCGGCCGCGTCACCGCGATGAACGCCGCCCTCTGCTTTGTCCTCATCCCCTTCGGCGGCCTCGTCGGCGGCGCGTTGATCAGTACGATCGGCCTTGCCGCGGCGCTCTCGCTCACCGGGCTCGCCTATCTCGCCGCAACGCTCTTTCCCCTGGCGCTGAAAAGCTTCCGCGGCTTCGACAAGGCGGTCGCCGATGCCGGCGCATGAAAGCGTGCGTCTACTGTTTTAGCGTCGCGGCCCCGTGCTTTGCCCCCGGCGCCCAAGCTCTTCAACTATCAGATCGACGAAGCGTCGGACACGTGGTTCCAGCAGGCGCTTGTCGAGATAGAGCGTGACGATCTTTGCGTCGTCGGTTTCGAGGTCGGTCAGGATCTGCCGGAGGCGGCCGGTGACGAGATCGTCGGCGACGAGAAAATCGGGAAGCAACGCGATGCCCAGCCCCGCCAGGGCGGCGTCGCGGATTGCCTCTGCGCTGTCGAGCCTCAGGCGGCTGCGCCCTTGCGCTTTGACCCAGGGACCGCCTTCACCGCGAAAGCGCCAGCCCTGCCTTTGATTGCGGCCGGCGAAGATCAGGCAGTCGTGGGCTGCGAGATCGTCGATGTCGCCCGGCTCGCCGCGCTCGGCGAGATAGGACGGCGAGGCGCAGAGCCGCGCCTTATAGGTGGCGATCACGTGCGAGACGAGGCGGATGTCCGACGCCGTCGCCGTCGCGCCGATCCGGATCGCCAGATCGAAGCCTTCCTCGACGATGTCGGCCAAACGATCGGTGAAGCTCACTTCGACCTGGATGTCGGGCCAGGCCCGCAGATATTTTTCAAGCAGGGGCAGCACGACGAGCCGCCCGAAGGCATCGGGAACGGTGAGCCTGAGAACACCTCGCGGCGTGCTGTTCTGCCCTGCCACGCTCGCTTCCGCCTCGTCGACCGATGCGAGGATCTGCAGCCCGCGCTCGTAAAACATCCGGCCTTCATCGGTTAGGCTCAGTGTCCTTGTCGTGCGGTTGAGCAGGCGCGCGCCGAGCCGGTCTTCCAGGCGGATGACGGCCTTTCCTGCCGCGGAACGGGACAGGCCCATGGCCTGGCCGCCGGCGATAAAGCTTCCGGCATCGACGACGGCCATGAAGATCATGATATCGTTCAGGTTCGTACGCGGCATGAGGCAACTCGAGCGGTTCGGCTACATCAATAAGTCGGTCAGTCATGGGATCGATTCAAGGTTCGCACCATCAACGGCTACCGCGGCAGTAAGGTCCCGACGCTCCGCTTCTGTGTCGACGTCTCTTCGCCAATCAACCTTTTATGGCAGCCATAGCACCGGATCGCCGGTCAAAGATGGGCACTGGAAGCCGGGCTACAGCATATCGCCGAGGCTCCAGTGGTTGTTCCACCGGACGTCGATCTCGTCGTCGACATTCTGATATCTTATGTCGGTGGAGAGGCGCAGCCGCCGGCTGCGGTCCTGGTTGATGGTCGAAGCGTGGATCATGTAGGGCGAGTGGAGCACCACGTCGCCGGCCTCATAATCGGCGGCGAGCCAGCGGGTGTCGAAACGCTCTGCCATGTCGGGGAGATCCTTCGAGACCCAGCCGCCTTCGCTCATGTGGCTGTTATAGGCACTGATCTGCTCTTCCGGAGAAAGATCGCCGCTTGCCGCCCTGAATTCGGCCTCCATCTTGGTGCCCAGAGCATGCGAGCCTTCGAGATAGACCAAGCCGCCCATCTCGGCGGGGGTGTCGCCGATCGGTATCCAGGCCGTCACCAGGCGGCTGGTGCCGCCTCGGAGATAGACGAGATCGTAGTGGGCGGGCGTGGCTGTCAGCGATCCCGGCTGGACGAAGCGCATGATCTTGCGCTTGTGCAGATAGGAGATGCCCTGCAGGAAATCGTCCATGAAGCGGGCGAGCAGTGGTTGCGCACAGAAGCCTTCATAGGCGGCGGAGCGGACGAGCGACATCAGGCGCCGGTCCGCCAGGCTTCTGTCGAAGCCACCGGCAGACGCGATCCCCAGAGAAAAATCGCTGCCCGGCTCGAGCAGTCCGGTTTCGGCAAGGCGTTCGAAGACCCAGTGGCGGAAATCGATGACATCGGCCCGCGGCAGAAGGCCTTTCAGCCAGACATAGCCATCGTGCTGGTAGCGKCGGCGGATGGCGTCGACGCCGATGGCGGGATCGGTCGACATGAGCCAGCCCGTCCGCTCCGCAGGCAAGGTTTTGCCATGGGCGGCAAGGGGAAATTCCGGCCTGCAGATCTGCTCGGCCTCCGCGGCAATTGACATTTCACTCCTCCGTCGCTTGAGTTGGCTTGCCATCAATTACCTGATCCGGCGCGCCAACCGACATAGAGGAAATTCATAGCTGGACTTTTCGCTCACCATGAGAGACCCAGAGGCCATCTATAGGACGCCGCTAGCCGCTGCCGGCGGACTTGCTGTTACCGGCAGCGGCAGGCAGCAGGCCCGCCGTGCGGTGACGGACCGGAAACTGCCGAGTTTCGCCGTCGTGCTGGTAGAGCGCGGGCAGGGCTGGCTGGACACCGCGGCCAGCGGCCGCCTGAGCCTCACCGGGCCGATCCTCTTCTGGCTGTTTCCGAACCGCGTGCATTCCTATGGCCCCGATGAAGGCGGCTGGGACGAGCGCTGGGCGCTTTTCGAAGGATCGTTCACGCGAGACTTCGTCCGGTTGAGGCTCATGACCGAGCGACAGCCCGTCGTGGCCTTGCATCACGTAGATGAGATGGCGCGGCTATTCGGCACCCTGCATGCCGACCTGCTCGACGATACCAACCTCGGGCAGGCATCGGCGGCCTTGATGCTGCATCGCATCGTCATATCAGCCGCAAGACAGGCAAGCGGCGCGGCCGATCACCGCCGAGACAGGCCCGACATGGCCGAAATCGTCGAGACGCTGCGGCAACGCGCAATGCAACCGCTGGACCTTACAGCCTTCGCCGCCGAGCACGGGATGTCGCCGGCGACGCTGCGCAGGCGGTTCACGCTCAAAACCGGGCTGCCGCCCAAGGCATTCCAGCTTCGTGCGCGCATGGATCACGCCAAACAGCTCTTGGCAACCACCGAGGAGAAGATCGAAACCATCGCCGCCATGGTCGGCCTGGATGACCCGTTTTATTTTTCGCGTGTCTTTCACGAACGCGAGGGCTGCAGCCCCCGCGAATTCCGCGCCAGGTACACCAGGGTTTGAGAGCTCGGCAGCAGTGGCCGTATCCCGTTTTCACGAAGTCGTGTATGATGATGGGGCGTTGGAGACGATCTTTCACGGTGTCGGCAAGATCCTCGCCGCACCACCAATTGCAGGTCCGATACCGGGTGGAGGGTTTCGTTGTCCGATGCGTGAGCGTCCGGCTTCGCTCTTGGCGGAGGCCGGGCCGGGAGGGGAAAATGACGTCCAGCGCATCGAATGTCGATCTCGCGCCGTCGAGACCGTCCATCATCCATGCAGCGGTTCAATTGGGAGTCGTCGCGCTTCTGGTCTATGTCTGCGCCAGGATCATGTCGCCGTTCCTCGGCATTCTGCTTTGGTCAGTGATCCTGGCGGTCATGCTTCATCCCTTGCATCTGCGCCTGTCCGATCGGATCGGCAATCGCTGGTCGGCATCTCTTATCGGGATCGTCGGCGTTGCCGTCGTGCTGGTGCCGATGTTCGTCGTGATCACGTCGCTTGGGTCTTCCATTTACTGGCTTGTGTCCAGTTTGCAGAACCATAGCCTGACAATTCCGCCGCCTCCAACGTGGCTTGCCGACCTGCCGGTAGTCGGAGCGAAGATCTCGGACGGCTGGTCGCTCGCTGCAGCCAACCTGCCCTCGGCATTGCGTCAATACGGCGAGATGCTGAGCAAGCCTGCTGCGTGGCTCGCATCCTTCGCCGGCGGCCTGGCCTCTGGCGGCCTGGCCTTCGTTCTTTCCATCGCGATCGCCGCCGTGCTTGTCGCTTACGCCAAGGGTGCTGCGGCTTTTGCCCTCAGTCTGCTGGAACTCGTCACCAACAGCAGGGCGCGGGGTGCCCGGCTCGTCCACCTGACCGCCACAACGATCCGGGGAGTTGCGGTCGGCGTGGTCGGTGTGGCGGCAATCCAGTCGATGCTCGTTGGCATTGGCTTCTTCGCCATCGGGGTTCCGGCGGCCGGTGCCCTGACGCTCGTCACGTTTCTATTGGCAGTCGTGCAGATACCGCCGCTGCTGCTGACGCTGCCTGTCATGGCCTATGTCTTTGTCACGGAAGCGACAACACCAGCAATCATCTTCGCCATATGGTCTTTCATCGCCGGGCTGAGCGACAATTTTCTCAAACCATTGATGCTCGGCCGCGGATCTGATGTGCCGATGCCGGTCATCCTGGTCGGTGTCATCGGAGGGATGATAGCTGACGGCCTTCTCGGTATATTTGTCGGCCCCGTGCTGCTGGCCGTCGGCTTCGTTTTGCTGATGGAATGGCTGCATCAGCGCCCGGTCGAGGACGGCCCCCAGATCGAAGGTCCGGCCCCATGATCAAAGTCATTGGTCTCGGCCTGCTTGCGATGGCGATCTGCCTCGCACTCCAGGCGCTGGCTTCGGTGCTGGCTGCGCGTTATTTTGCTCACGCGCGCACGCAACCCGTAGGCCGAAAGCCCTGGCGGACGATCTTCGTGCAATTCTCGGTCCTGATGATCGTGCTCATGCTGGGCAATATCTTCCAGGTCGCTTTTTGGGCAGTGTTATATCGCGTGCTCGGTGCCTTCGAAGACTTCGAAACGGCAATGTATTTTTCGGGCGTCACTTTCACGTCGCTCGGTTATGGCGATGTCGTGCTGGATGGCCGTATCCGGCTGCTAGCGCCGCTGCAGGCAGCCAATGGGCTGATGATGTTCGGGATCACGACGGCGCTTTTCTTCTCGGCCATCCAGCAGGCCATGGGGAAATTGGCTGCGGCAAATCAAACCGCGCATGAGCCATAGTGTGACGCAGCCTGGTCGACGAAGATCGCCTGCCGGGAAGGGGCCTCAGCGCCAACCCATCGCAGGCGCGACGTGGGTGAGGATCGCTTCAATGACATGGGCGTTGTAGTTGACGCCAAGCTGGTTGGGGACGGTCAGCAGCAGGGTGTCGGCTTCGGCGATGGCTTGGTCTTCGGCGAGCTGCTTGATCAGGGAGTCGGGCTCGGCGGCGTAGCTGCGACCGAAGATCGCCCGGGTCTTCTCGTCGATGAAGCCGATCTTGTCCTCACCGTCATTGCCATAGCCGAAATAGGCGCGGTCGCGGTCGTCGACCAGCGCAAAGATGCTGCGGCTGACCGAGACGCGCGGCTGGCGCGTGTGGCCGGCTTCTTTCCAGGCCTCGCGGTATGCGCGGATCTGGTCGGCCTGCTGGACGTGGAAGGGCTCGCCCGTCTCATCGTCCTTCAGCGTCGAGCTCTGCAGGTTCATGCCGAGCTTGGCCGCCCAGACGGCGGTGGCATTCGAGCTTGCGCCCCACCAGATCCGCTCACGCAGGCCCTCGGAATGCGGCTCGAGGCGCAGGAGACCGGGCGGGTTCGGAAACATCGGCCGCGGGTTCGGTTTGGCAAAACCCTCGCCGCGCAGCACTTCGAGGAAGACTTCGGCGTGGTGGCGGGCCATGTCGGCCTCGCTCTGGCCTTCGGGCGGGGCATAACCGAAATGGCGCCAGCCATCGATCACCTGTTCGGGCGAACCACGGCTGATGCCGAGCTGCAGGCGGCCGCCGGCGATGAGGTCAGCCGCGCCGGCATCTTCAGCCATATAGAGCGGGTTCTCGTAGCGCATGTCGATGACCGCGGTGCCGATCTCGATCCTGTTGGTTCTAGCGCCGACGGCTGATAGCAGCGGGAAGGGTGCGGCCAGCTGGCGGGCAAAATGATGAACGCGAAAATACGCTCCGTCGGCGCCGAGCTCCTCGGCCGCGACGGCAAGGTCGATCGACTGCAGCAGCGCGTCGCCGGCCGAGCGCGTCTGCGATTGGGACGAGGGCGTCCAGTGCCCGAATGAGAGGAAACCGATCTTCTTCATGCCGATGCCGCACCTTGATCTGTTGTATCTGGGGTCGATCGGTCATGGCACAGTTTCGTCCCGGAAGACAATCGGAACCGGATGGCCGAACCGATGAAAACCCATTGACATAAACTTGTGTTACAGCGTCTGCTTAGGCCGCGAGAGCATGGAGTTTTGATGGATCAGCGCAGGGGCTCCTCCTTTTCGGAAACCGACGTTGTCGCAAATTACCGGTATCGCCCGCCTTACCCCGATGCCGTATTTCGAAAGCTTCTGGCAATTGCGCCACGGTCGGAGCATCTCCTGGATATCGGTTGCGGACCTGGAAAAATCTCGTGCGCTCTGGCGGGTGCGTTTACAAGTGTTACGGCAGTTGACCCCTCTGAGCATATGATCGCTCTCGGCAGATCGCTGCCGGGCGGTAACGCGGGGAATATCCGGTGGATAGAAAGTTTCGCCGAGGATTTCCCGGCCAACGGTGGACCTTTCGATCTGACGGTCGCTGCGGCAAGCATCCACTGGATGGATCATAGCAGGCTGTTTCCGCATCTTCTGGCAAACGCCGCGCCAGGCCATGTCATGGCCGTCATTTCCGGAGACGACCCGTTCGAACCTCCATGGCAATCGGATTGGCATTCTTTCCTGGGGAAGTGGGTTCCGGAGGTGACAGGCCAGCCTTTCGATCACGATAAAAGGTCCGAGGGCATGCGAAGCTATCAGAGCTATCTCAACCTCCATGGCAGCGAACACTTCGTATCAGAGCGTCCCTTCGAGCAGAACGTCGAAGACTTCGTATCCTGCCAGCATTCGCGGGATACATTTGCGCCTTCAAAACTGGGCGACCGCATCGCAAGGTTTGATGCGGAACTCTCGGAGCTGTTGCGCTCCTATTCGAATGATGATCGGTTGAGCTTTGTCGTGTGCACCAGGATTGTCTGGGGCGAAATCAAGCCGATCTGAGAAGAGTGGACATTTGGGGTGGGTGGCAGACAGAGGCGTTGCGGCATGCTCGCCTTACCTCTCTCGCCATAGTCGAGGAGAGGGAAACCAAGGCGCCGCCGCGTATCTCTTCTCCCCGGTGGGGAGAATGTGCCTGCAGGCGGATGAAGGGGGTGAGCGACGACAGGAGCGAATGCGCTGAGCGCAAACGAAGGGGCAATGAATGGTGTGCCGTGTAACCCCCTCATCCGACCCTTCAGGCCACCTTCTCCCCGGCGGGGAGAAGAGGGAACAAGCGGCGATCTCAGCCATTCCATAAATCACGCGCTGCCCACATCCTCCATCTGCTGGCGCACGCCGTTGAAGACCTGCGCCGGCACGCGCAGCCCGGCATCGTCCTCATAGAGCGCCCGCAACTCCCCGAAGCGTTCGTCCGCTGCCATCGTCAGGGCAGCGAGGCGATCGAAGCGGGCGAGACCATCCGCAGACATCTCTTCTTCGGGTTCCGGCATCGATCCCCAATTGTCCCAGGGAAGCATCTCCATGTTATTGAGGGCGGCGAAGTCGCGGACGAGGTTCATGGCGATGAACCAGAAGCCGGACTCGTCGAAGATGCCGAATTTTCCGGGGTCGGCGGTGCCGGCGCGGCAGCGCTGCCAGGCTTCGCCAGCGCTCAGGAATTTGCCCGAAGGCTGGTCGAGAGGATCGAAATCGAGTTTCAAGGCAGCACGCTGGAGATCGTCGATCTGGAAGTCCGCAGACACCCAGCGCTCTCCGTCCCAATATTCCACGATCCAGTGATCGATGCCCTTGCCGCCCTCGAAATACATTCCGAAGCCGCAGCGGGCGCGTGCCGGCAGGCTCTGGGCCTTGAGTGCTGCGCAGGCAAGCACGGTGAAATTGCGGCATGTGCCGATGCTGCGCTTGTCAGGCGGGCGCGTGATGTCGAGGGGCGCAGGATCGATCGCCATGATCGTATCGAGTATCTCGCCCGCCGGCCGCGTGTGCGATTGCGCCCTTCGTTCCGGGGTCAGCACCTGATCGTAGTGTTGCGCCCAGGCATCATGCAGCAGCGTGCCGTGTACGGCGGCGGCAACGGCGCCGACGCCCTGGAGCGCGGCAAGGGTAGGCGCATGCAGCCCGGCCGAGGTCATCGGGCCGGGTCGCGTGTAGAACTCGATAGGGCTCTCATGTCCGCTCATGCCGGGCAGTATGATAAAACCGGCGTCGCAGGGCAAGATCCCGCGGGCCATGCGTGAGGCCCGCGAGCGGCGTGGCTGGATTCCTGTGACGAGCACAGGACGGAGGAGAGGCGAGCGGCCGTCAGGAATTTGCCAAGCGATTCGCGATCAGCTCCGACTGCATCCAATGCTTTTCACTCTGAACGTGGTTGTCCCGCACATACTTGCCCATCCGAACTGGCATTTCGGCTTCCAGGAACGCATCAGCGATCCGAACGACAAACCCCTCCTGCTTGGTCCTATCCAACGAGGCCGCAGTATCCTCGAACAGGCCGGCATTGTATGGCCCCCGATACAGAGTCGACACCGGAACGATGCTCAGTTCTTCGAACCGAGCCAGAGTCAGATCCCAGGATTGAACTTCGCCTTCGATAATCCATGCAAAGCCGAGGAAGTATGACGGCAGATCATCATAACCGATCGAGTGCCGGGCATAGAGGTTCTCGCCCACGATGCGTTCGCCGTCTGCCAGTTGCGGGCTGATCCCGGCGGCAAAGGCTTTAAGCCAATCGCGCGACGAATGGTAACGGCTGTCGGGACTGCGGGCATGAGACCCACCCCGATGAATGGTCGTGTTCTCACCATCCATTTTCTCGGTGATAACAAGATCGGCGATCATCAGCCCGTCAAGCTTCGTCATGACCTTGTCGTCGCTTGTCGCTCCGGGCGAAATCGGCAGGTGATAGGTTCGTCCGTATTTTTTCATGGGATGAAGGCATAGCCGTTGACGATCGCACAATGCAAGGTCGCCTTCGGGCTACAAGCTGCCCTTGATGGTACGTAACGCCTGGCTTTTATTGATGCGACAATCGTTCGTGGATCGGCATCTTCGGCGACTGTCACGGCGATCGCCGACGGGTGCCCTGTCTAGTTGTCATCCTACGATCCATTGCGGTTTCGTCGAGCGGTCTCTGCTGCCCCCGAATCGCGCCTGAGGAAATCGACGAAGGCGCGTAGGCTCGGCGGTGTGTAGCGTTGTGAGGGATAACAGAGGAACCAGCCAGGGAAGGTGCCGCACCACTCCTCAAGCAGCGGCACGAGCTTGCCGTCCTCGATCAGCGGACGCACGAGGTCTTCGGCCCAGAAGGCAATGCCGACGCCCTGGACGGCGGCGGCAAGGGCCATCTCGCGGTGCGAGACGATCAGCGGGCCGTTGACCGCGACGGAGAACCATGTGTTTTCTTTGAGGAATTCCCACTTGTAGAGACCTTTACCGCCCGGCCGGCGCCAGTTGATGCAATGGTGCTGGAGCAGGTCGCCCGGCACATTTGGGCGGCCGTGCCGGACGATGTACTCTGGCGAAGCGACGGCCAGCTGGCGCTGCTCGCCGCCGAGCTTGACGGCGATCATATCGGCTTCGAGAAACTCACCCAGCCGTGCGCCGACATCATAACCGGCTTCGACGATGTCGGTGACTGCATCGTCGATCGTCACGTCAAGGACGATATCGGGATAGGCGGCGTGGAAGCGGCCGAGGGTTGGCTCGAGGAAGGTTGCGGCGGCGACACTCGGCAGATGCACCCGGAGCGTTCCCGCCGGCGTGTCGCGTGCGTCGACGACATTGCGGACCGCCGCCTCCATCTCGATCATGGCCGGCCTGAAGCGTGCATGCAGCCGTTCGCCGGCGTCGGTGAGCGATATGCTGCGCGTCGTGCGGTTCAATAGGCGAAGCCCCAGGCGGGCTTCCAGCGCGCGGATCGTCTGGCTGAGCGTCGATGCCGACATTCCGAGCTCGGCTGCGGCGCGCGCGAAATTGCCGTGGGCGACGATGGTCACGAACGCCTTGAGCTCCGCATAGTCGCTGCCGCGCATTATGCCTCCAAGTCCACATAGTCTGTTCGATTTATATAGCATTGTTGTCATGATCATCGCAGCCTAAATTGCCGATAATTTCGCCAGCCCTGAACCAAAAGACGGGAGAGCCGGTATGCAGACAGACAAAAAGCTCAGTGGCAGGGTCGCCCTCATTGCCGGCGCTTCGTCTGGCATAGGTGCGGCGACCGCTCTGGCGCTGGTGGAGGAAGGGGCAAGCGTGGCGATCGCCGCGCGCCGCATGCCGCGCCTCGAGGCGTTGGCGGAGCGCATCCGCGAGCGCGGCGGTGAGGTCCTACCGATCGAGGCCGACGTGTCCGACGAGGCACAGGCTGCGGCGATGGTGCAGCGGGCAATCGGCGATTTCGGCAGGCTCGACATGCTGCTCTGCGTCGCCGGCGTCGGCGTTGCCGCGCCGTTCCGGAACACGACCACCGCCGAGTATCGGGAGATGGTCGAGGTCAATTTCCTCGGGCTGCTCTACCCGATCCATGCGGCGTTGCCGACGATGCAGCGGCAGGGGGCCGGCCATATCGTCATCGTCTCCTCCGGCACCGGCCGGTACATTCATCCCTCGACGGTCTATTCCGGCACCAAGCATGCGGCGAGCGCTATGGCGGAATCGCTGCGGCGGGAGATTGGCCGGGATGGCATTCGCGTCACCTGCATCGAGCCTGGCGCCGTCAGGACCGAGTTTACCTCCCACATGCGCGCCAGTGTCCGCGAGGCGGTGGAACAACGGCTTGGCGACATGGAGCAACTAGAGGCCGCGGACATCGCCACGGCCATTCTCTATGCGGTGACGCAGCCGCGCAGGGTCAATGTCAATATCCTGACGCTCTACCCCACTGAGCAGGCGTGAGTGTTGTGGCGATTGCCTCAAGCGGAAGGAGAGCCAACCGCCATAAATACCGGAGATTGAGTCGGTTTTCCCGATGGCGGCGGGCTTTCGTTTGTTATGATGCGGTGGACGGCGTGGGGCGTGAGCCTCGGCATAATGCCCTGGCGCGTCTTCTCGTCTTGGCCGCGCGCCGTCGCACTGCAGCCGAGAGGGTCGAAGCATGCGCTACACGTTCGCCATAGGTGATATCCATGGCTGTATCGATCCGCTGAACAGGATGATCGATCGGATCGCGGCCTATGCGCCTCGAGGGACCGTCGTCTTCGTTGGCGACTATGTCGATCGCGGGCCTGACAGCAAAAGCGTCCTCGACCGGATCATCGCCGGTCCATCGGACCCGTGGCGATGGATCTGCCTGAAAGGTAATCATGAGGACCTGATGGTCGCTGCCTATGCCGATAGCTATAGCAGAGACGTGTGGATCGGCAGCGGCATCGGCGGACTTGAAACCGAAATGTCCTATGGCGGCAGAGTTCTGCCCCAGCATCTGCAATGGGCGGCCGATCGTCCCCTCATGCATGTCGATCGATATCGCATCTTCGTCCATGCGGGCGTCGATCCAGCATTTCCGCTGGAGCAGCAGAGCGAGCACGATCTTCTCTGGTTACGGTTCCCTCCCGGTGAGTCCAGCGACTATTGGGGCAAGCACCTGGTCCACGGCCATACACCGTCGCTGTCCAACCCGGTGACGACAGGAAACCGCACCAACATCGACAGCGGCTGCGTCTTCGGCGGCAAGCTTTCCTGCGCGGTCTTCGATGACGAGATTGCCGGCGGGCCGATCGACTTTATCGAGGTGAGGGCATGAACTTGATCGCTTTGGTAAGGGGTAAAGCCGGACGCGGCTGAGCGGGAGTGCGGCTTGCTCCCTCTTCTCCCGGCCGGGGAGAAGAGATACCGGCGGCGTCGCGGAGCGTTATCGGGGGCTCAAGCCCCGCCAGCCGGCGGCGAGCCGCAGCCAGGGCGCCAGGTGGAAGCCGCTCATCAGCAGGTACATGGGCACCATTCCGCCGATCGGGAAGGCATCCGGCGCCGTCATGCAGATCATGTCGGCGCTGCCGGTCGTGGCCGTCAGCAGTGCCATGATCGCGAATGTCGGAGCGGCGGCGAGCGACAGCCAATCGGCAACGGCGAGGGTAGCGGGTTTGCAATTCGGCTTGGCGGCTGATCCGTCTGCGGCGGCGGAGAGCGAGAGCCATTCGGCGGTGTTGAGGGCGGCGTTGCCGCCGCCCCTTTTCGAGGTGTGGATGGGAAGCAGCATCGCAGTCACTCCTTGCCATATCGGTCGTGGTGGCGCCACCAGACGCCTTGCTCGTTGCGGCCCTTGGGGGCGCGGTCGAGCCATTGGTACATGCCCCAGAGGCCGTCCAGGCCGCGGGCATAGCTGGAATAGCTATGGTAGACGGCGCCGTCGGCAAGCTCGAAGGCGCTGACTCCGGGCCGGTCGCGGGTGTAGGTCGCGACATCGGTTTCGGTCATGGCGGCGATCTGGGCGACCGGTCCCTCGGTGCCGCGCAGTTGCCATTCCTGCACGGTCCTGCCGGCCAATGGTTCGGAGGCGGACTGTTCGGGAGCGGGCGGCTCGCGGCGATAGTTATATTCTATCCCGCCCTGGCGCTGCTGCTCGGGGGTGAACCAGACGCTGAAATCGCTGTTGAAGTCGCTGCCGGAGGAGGAGGCCCAGGGAAAGCTCCAGTCCATGCGCTGCCGGAATGCCAGAAGCTTTGCCAGCGGCGCGCGCGAGATCGCGGTGAAGGCGACGTCGTGGTTTTCGAGATGGACGAAGAAGCCGTTGAAGCCGTCGGCGATCGAGGAGCAGGAGGGGCATCCGGCGGTATAATCCGGCCCGAACATGAAGTGATAGACGAGGAGCTGCGAACAGCCGCCGAAGAGATCCTTCAGCGAAACGTTGCCGGCCTCGGTGTCGAAGCGGTATTCCTTGTCAATCCTCACGCAGGGCAATTGCTGGCGCTTCATCGCCAGCGCGTCGCTCTGCCGCGTCAGCGCCTTCTCCTCTTCGAGCAGGTCGAGCCGCGCTTCCAGCCACTGCTGCCGCGTTCCGAGTTGTATCGTCATGGGTCTTCTCCTTTGCCTGTTTCTCGTCGTACCATCCGGCGCGGGGTTGCTTGCCGGTCGACGACAAAGCTACGGCCGGGCAGGGCAAGGGTGGGAGTGACAAGTGTGACGGGATTTGAATGGACTCGCTGATCACGGCGGCGGCGCGGGCGCTGGCAGTGGGAGATGCGCTCGGCGCGCTGAAGCGGGTGGCGCTGCGCGACGATGCGCCGGCGCTGGCGCTGCGCGGCATTGCGATGGCGCAGCTCGGCGATCTCGTCCGCGCCAAGGCGCTGCTGAAGAGTGCGGCCCGCGCCTTCGGCCCGCGAGAGGCGGTGGCGCGAGCCCGCTGCGTGGTCGCCGAGGCCGAGATCGCGCTGGTCTCGCGCGATCTCACCTGGCCGCCCAAAGCGCTGGAGGAGGCGCGCAAGGTGCTCGCAGCGCATGGCGACAGGATCAACGCAGCCCATGCCAGGAATGTCGAGCTTCGCCGGCTGGTGCTGATTGGTCGGCTTGACGAGGCCGAGAGGGCGCTCGAAACGCTCGACCCGACGCCGCTACCGCCGGCGGCAAGGGCTGCCCACGAACTGGTGGTCGCGGGTATCGCGATCCGGCGCCTGCAGACGAAAGCGGCGCGTGCGGCTCTTGACCGGGCAAGGCAAGCGGCGCGCGAGGCCGGTATGCCCGTATTGACGGCGGAGGTGGAAAATGCCGCCGACGTACTCAACGCACCCGTGGCACGGCTGATCTCGCGCTGGCGGGAAAGCCCGCTGCGGCTTGAGGAGGTGGAAGAGTTGCTCGGTTCGGGCGCGCTCGTCGTCGATGCCTGCCGCCATGTCGTGCGCGACGACCAGCTTTCCGTGTCGCTGGCAACGCGGCCGGTGCTCTTCGCGCTCGCCCGCGCGCTCGCCGAAGCCTGGCCGGGGGATGTTGCCAGGGGCACGCTGGTCGCACGCGCCTTCCGCGGTAAACATGCCGATGAATCACATCGCGCCCGGCTGCGCGTCGAGATCGGCCGGTTGCGCGCCGAGCTGCGGGCGCTCGCCGAGGTCTCGGCGACGAAACGCGGCTTTGCGCTTTCGCCGCGGCGCGCCGGCGAGACCGCCGTGCTGGCGCCGCTCGTTGAAGGCCAGCATGGGGCGGTGCTCGCCTTTCTCGCCGATGGCGAGGCGTGGTCGAGCTCGGCGCTGGCGATCGCGCTCGGCGCCAGCCCGCGCACCGTGCAGCGGGCGCTGGATTCGCTTGCCGGGGAGAGCAAGGTGCAATCCTTCGGGCGCGGGCGGGCACGGCGTTGGATGAGCCCGCCGYTGCCCGGTTTCCCGACGATCTTGTTACTCCCGGGACCTTTGCCAAGCGACTAGTATGGCCTGACAGATGAGGATGGCCCTGGTCAGACGGGGCAAACAGGACGGAAGAGATGAAAAAATCGGCTGCGACGATCATCCGTGAATATGGACCCTTTCCCGGCGCCGAGCGCGTCAACGGTGTCACCTTCGATGGTGAGCACGTCTGGTTCGCCTCGGGCGATAGGCTGAACGCGCTCGATCCCGCAAGCGGCGACGTGGTGCGCTCGATCGAGGTTGCGTCCCATGCCGGAACGGCTTTCGACGGCGAGTTCCTCTATCAGATCGCCGAGGATGTCATTCACAAGATCGATCCGAAGACCGGCCGTATCCTTTCCACCATCCCGGCGCCCGGCAATGGCGGCGATTCCGGCCTTGCGTGGGCCGAAGGCTCGCTTTGGGTCGGCCAGCACAGGGGCCGCAGGATCCATCAGATCGACCCGGAAACCGGCAAGATCCTCCGCACCATCGAATCCAACCGCGTCGTGACAGGCGTCACCTGGGTCGACGGCCAGCTCTGGCACGGCACCTGGGAGGGCGATGACAGCGACGTCAGGCGCATCGACCCCGAAACGGGGGAGGTGCTAGAGCGGCTTGATATGCCCGAGGGTACCGGCGTCTCCGGCCTCGAATCCGATGGCGCCGACTGCTTTTTTTGCGGTGGCGGCGCCAGCGGCAAGGTCCGCGCGATCAGCCGGCCGGCGCAGGGCAAGGAGGGGAAGGGGAAGTAGCCGATGCGACGCCGAAGAGGCCGAGGCGGCATATCTCTCCCCAGTGACAGTCAGCTCGCCAGCAATCGGGGCGCCAGGTTGGACGTCGACACCAAGGGGCAAGTTGTGGGAATTTCAACCGAGTGAGCGATTGATTTCGGCAGGTGACGATCTACCTTCGCGGCAGTGTCGGTCGAGGCCTTTACGCAAAACCGGTATGATCGCGGGGGAGAGACTTTGAAACATCTGCGCACGACGCTCGGGCCTAAGAGCAAATCCGAACTTGGGATGATCCTCCCGCATGAGCACGTCTTCGTCGACCTCAGGACGCCGGACCAGCCCGGTTATGCCGAAGCAGACATCGAAGACGTCGTCCGGCTGATGGCACCTGAGATCGAGCGGATCAAGAAGCTCGGGGTGACGGCACTGGTCGAATGCTCGACGGGCGGCGTTGGACGCCGTGCGGATATCGATCTTGCCGTGTCGCTCGCGACGGATTTTCCGATCGTCGTTCCCACCGGCAATTACCGTGAACCCTGGATTCCCGAATGGGTCCGCCAGGCTTCCGAGAAAGAGCTGGAGGCGTGGATGCTTCGTGAACTGACGGAGCAGATCGACGAGACCGGGTTCCAGGCAGGCTGGATCAAGCTCAGCGCCGGCGATGACGGCATGACGGCGCTCGAGACGAAAATCCTACGGGCAGCCGCGCGCGCCGCGGCGCAGACAGACGCCGTCATCGGCAGTCATACGATCAGGGGACGGGTCGTCATGGACCAGCTCGATGTCATCGAGGCGGAGGGCTACAGGGCCGACAGGTTCATCTCGATCCATACGCAGGAAGAAAAGGACTTCGCCTATAACGTCGCCGTCGCCGAACGAGGCGCCTGGATCGAGTATGACCATGTCGGCCGAGGCGGGGACAACGAGGTGGCTGAGCTGGTGATCAAGGCGCTGAAGGCGGGCTGCGGCGATCGCCTGTTGTTGAGCCATGACCGCGGCTGGTTCGATCCGGCGCAGCCGATGGGCGGGATACCCAAACCGTATACGCATCTTTCCACGGTTTTGCTGCCCGAGTTGAAACGGCGGGGTATAGACGACGACACACTGGTGCGCCTGACACACGACAATCCGTTCGAGGCTTTCGCCCGATAGGAGAGTGGCCGGGCGAAAGAGGCCCGCACTATATCAGCGTTCGAAATCAGCGCGTTGGCGGCTCCGTCCCAGCTGGTTGTGCCTCAAGAAAGATAAATAGGATGGGAGGGCTGGTAAGTGAGATTTAGGTTGTTTTATGAAGGTGAGTTGCATTCCTCTGGTAATAATTCGAAGCGGCCAGGCCACAAGCACGACATTCGCCGCGAGTTCCACAAGCAATTCCGAGAACTTTGGCGAGTGGACGGAAATCTAAATGAATGGATGGACTACGCGGCCCATAAGGCTGTCCCTGAGTTTCAGCGGATTGCCGATCGCCATGGCAAATTGGGTTACCATTGGGTTCCGCTTGTAAGCGATGAGACCTTTACCCACTGCTCTATAGACGTTCTAATGTTGCGGCCTGGCAAAGTTGGCGGCCTCATTCTCGATACGGACATAGACAACAGGCTCAAGACGCTGTTTGACGCTCTCCAAATTCCAACGAGTCAATCRCAATTGCCTGAAACACCAGCATCGGACGAAGATCCCTTTTTCGTTTTACTTGAGAAAGATAGCTTGATCTCATCAGTGAGTGTGACAACAGATCGACTTCTGGCGACAGAAAGGTTCATTCGGAAAGACGTTCCGGACAGCTTGACGCTATCCTTAGCTCAATCAGCGAACCGCGATCATGTGGTTCTCATCATCACAGTGGCGATACACGCCACGAAGACCACATTGGATAATCTTCATTTGATTGGATGAGCACGACATCTGGAACTTCTCAAGATCCGGTTCAGCCGATTGCCGCCACCTCGGCTCCGCGAAAGCGGAGTTCGCCGAGAATGTTGCGCGGACCATTCAAGAGCCCGATCGGCAGGATGATGAAAGCGTTCGTGCCTGGAGGCAGGTTTGCGATCCGCTCGATGAGGAGCGCGCGTAACTTGTCCGCATCGATGAGATCTGTGGGCGTCACGATGCCCTTGGCGGTGATTTCCTCTCCGAGGCTTGCGATCTCTGCGCTCTTTCGAGTTTTGTAGAGTTCGTCGAAATAGGCGCCGATCGGTCCGATCCGGCGGCGCGAGAAGATAGGTGATCGGGTCCGGGCCGACGGAATTGACCGTTTCGAGCGTCAATGGCTTCTGCATGGCCTGCATTTCGCCGTCGGCTACAAGCGTCTTCACATCGCGCCCGATCGATACGCCGTACTTCGCCAGCGCCAGGCCGATGCTCGGCGCGTCGGGGCCGATGGCATGCTGTCCTTCGCCGATGAGGAGCAGGCTCGCCTCGAAACCGGAAAGTTTTTCGATCGCTCCCTTTGCCGGGGATGTCGAGAGGATGGTCTTTAACTCGTCCTGATCGGATGGCGTCAAACCTGACAAGACGGGCTTGATATCACTGTTCTTGAACTTGGCGGTCGACAGGGTGAGGCCGGGATTGACGTCGATCAGCACCGTCTTCGATTGATCGACCAGGCGTTTTCCCTCGGCCACGATGTCAGGAAAACTGTCGGCGCGGATGCGCACATAGCCGAAAAGCACATGGTCGTTCGCGGGGGACTTGGCGCGCCAGACGACGGCGTTCTCCTCGTCTGCCGCTTTCGGCATCCCCGGCAGGAAAAGCAAGGCTGCAAGGGCTGCAAATTGCCGGCGGGTGATGTGCATGGCTGCCTCCTCGCTGAGCCCGATGCATGGCGGCGCATTCGCATCGGACTAATCTGGTGAAAGAGCATTTGTTCCAACTCCCGGTGGAAATGATGAACGTCCGGGGCACGGGAGTCAGCTGGACTCGTTCTAAAATTCTCGGCGATATCAGGACTATGCCGCGCCGCGCTCGTCGAACAAAAGCGCCATGCTGATCGCATCGATGAACCGACCATCGATGTGTGCAGCACGTCGGACGATGCCTTCGCGGGCAAATCCCATCTTTTCGTAGAGAGCGATAGCACGGGCGTTGTCTTCATAAACATCGAGTTCAACCCTGGCAAAACCGCTTTTCTGCGCCGCTCTCAATGTGGTCTCGATCAGCATCCGTCCGAGACCTTTGCCCCGATAGGCGGGAAGGATTCCCATTCCGAGCTTACCGCGATGGGCGTGCGACGGGAAAAAATGCCGGCTGATGTCGCACCAGCCGACGACCTTGTCTTGAGCGGTGGCAACGAATTGCGGATTGCCTTTCGCAATCATGCCCATGACGAACTCACGCGTTTGCGGCAGCGGAGTTGCTTCCAGCATGGACAGGTATTTTTTCTCCCGCGCGACCACGTCGAGCGCATGATGAAAGCTGTCGATGTGGGCGGCAGCGATCGGCTCGATCCTGATGCCTGGCATATCCGACGATGCTGCTGCATCCATGTGCTTCTCCTTCAACGATTGCGATGCCTATGGGAGACCTGCCACAGACCCTCACGGGAGCGCATAATTCATGGTCCGTCAACCTTTGCGTGTCAATTTCTCGGCATCAGGCGCCATCAAAAGGTTGCAGGTATTGAAGGTCGGGCTCACATCCCACATCACATTCGTCTTGGTGACGCTCACCTGCGCGGCGGCTGTGTTGTTGTGCGGGTTTGCGTGGCTTGCCGCGGTGAAGGTCGACGATCTCTCGTTGCGCCGGCAGGCCGACTTCGTCGGCCAAGGATTGGAAGAGCAGATCGCGGCACTTCCCCGGGAGCAGGAAAGCGTCACCAAATGGGACGATGCCTTCCTCTATGCAAAGCAGCGAAACCATGAATGGCTGCTCGATAATGTCGGTCGGTGGACGAGCCAGTATTTCGGGCACGACAGAACCTATATCTTTGACGATACCAATCGCCTGATGTTTGCGTTCCGCGACGGCGCGGATGCCGTGCCGCCGCGGCTCGGTGACGACGACGGCCAAGAAATGGCCACTCTTGCCGGAGAGATGCGCGCCGCTCTCGTCGAGCGGGCTGCAAATCCCGGCGCCGAACCGATTGGTCAACTGGCCACGGTTCGGACGATCATGATCGGCAACCGGCCGGCGATATCAAGCGCGCGTCCCATTCTGCCGAGCTCGGCCAGGATGCAGATCGAGGCGGGCCAGGAGTTCATCGCCATCTCGGTCAAGTTCATCGATGGAAAAGCTGCCGAAAGTATCGGCCATCATGCGCGGCTCGAAGGATTGTATTTCGCGCCTTCGAAAGGTGGGGATGAGCGGGCGCAAGTGCCTGTGTCGTCCCATGACGGCGGCACGATCGGCTATTTCGTATGGCCGCCTATCCGGCCCGGATACATGCTGCTGCAGCAGATCGCGCCGGCGGGGCTCGGCTGCCTGGCGCTGCTGATCACCGTCGTGTTCTGGCTTGGACGTGGTCTGCATCGCACCTCGCTGACCTTGCTGGACAGCCAGGCGCAGCTCACCCATCACCGCAACCATCTGGAAGAGATGGTGGCCGATCGAACGGCCGAGATCGAAAGGCAGAGAGAGGAACTGGACCGCTTGCTGGTGCACGAACGGCAGGTGAATGCGCTCCAGCGCCAGTTCGTCGCCATGGCCTCGCACGAGTTTCGCACGCCGCTCGCCATCATCGACGCCGCTGCCCAGCGGCTCTGCCGCTCGACGACCAACGTCAGCGGCGACTACGTTCACGAAAAAGCCGGCGTGATCCGCAGCGCGGTCGTGCGCATGGTCGATCTGATGGAGAGTATCCTCGCCAGCGGCCGGCTCGAAACCGGACAGATCACACTGAAGCGCAGCGAAGGCGATCTGAAGGCCCTGCTCGTCAGCTGCTGCGACAGGCAGCGTCACCTCAGCCGCTCGCATGTGTTCCATCTCGATCTCGCGCCCATACCGGATGTATTGACGTTCGACCGCAGCGCGATGGAGCAGGTCTTCACCAACCTGATTTCGAACGCCGTCAAATATTCGCCGAACGCGCCTGACATTCATGTTCGCGCCCGGGCCGACGAGAAGACGGTGGAGATCGCCATCTCCGACAGTGGCATCGGCATGGATGCGGAGGATCTGCCGAAGCTATTCCAGCCCTATTATCGCGCCCGCAGCGCGACGGGCATTGCCGGAACGGGCATCGGCCTCAACGTCGTCAAGCAGGTCGTCGAACTGCATGGCGGCACCGTCGAGGTGACGAGCGAGCTCGGCAAAGGCACAACATTCACCATTCTTCTGCCAATAGAGTTTTTATTGTCGGATCAACAAGTCGCAGCTTAAGGAAGAGCTCATGGTTACAGTCCTGTGCATAGAAGACGAAGTCGAGATCCGGAACCTCCTCGTCGAAGAATTGAGCGAAGCCGGCTACAAGACGCTCGAGGCATCGAACGGCGCCGAGGGACTGGAAATGATCCTGTCGAAGTGGCCCGATATCGTCATCAGCGACATTTCGATGCCTGTGATGGATGGGCACCAGCTTCTGGCGGAAATTCAGATCAACCACCCCGAGCTTTCCAACATCCCCTTCATCCTGCTGACGGCACTGACCGACCGGGAAAACACTCTAGCCGGCCTGCGCGGCGGAGCGGCGGACTATCTGACGAAGCCGCTCGACTTCGATCTGCTGCTCGCCAAGCTCGAAGGCTGCGTGACGCGCCTMGCCAACGACAAGGCGGTCCACCGGTCGTTTTGATGGTTGCGGGCGGGGCGAGAGAAGAAAGCACATGTCCTTCGTTTCCGCAAAGACTCGCTCAGGAAGGGTGAGGCGCTGCCGCATATCTCTTCTCCCCGCTGGCGAGAAGAGGGAGCAAGGCGCTTGCTATTGCCTCGCCACAGACGTTTCGTGGGGCAAGGCGCTCGATCCGCGACGGCTCGCCTTCCATTATCCTCTTCCTGCCAGCGCATCACCCAGCACCTCGAACACTCGCGGATCGAGCGTCTGAGACACGTTGAAGCGCATGAAATTGGTTGCCGATTGCGACAGGCTGAATGCGTTTCCAGGCGCCAGAACGATCCTTTTTTCGAGTGCGGCCCGCGCGGCATCAGCCGCATCGATGCCATCGGGCAGCCGGCACCAGAGGAACATTCCGGCCTGTGGCTCCAGCCACGGCGTTATGCCCAGATTCTTCAGCTTGGCCGAGACCTCGCTCGTCGCCCGGGAGAGCCGGTGTCTCAGCGTTTCCATGTGTTTGCGATAGCTGCCGTCGCTCAAGACGTTCAGCACCAGTTCCGCCGTCAGCCGGCCGCCGCCGAAGGTGGTGGCGATCTTGAGGTCTGTCAGGCCGTCGATCCATTCCGGTTTCGCCACGACGAAACCGCAGCGGGCCGAGGCCGACAGGGTTTTCGAGAAGCTGCCGATGTGAATGACCCGCTCGAGCCCGTCGAAGGCGGCAAGGCGGGGTGCCGGCGTGTGCTCGAAATCGGCGAAGATATCGTCCTCGATGATGGTCAAGTCGAACTGGTCGGCGAGTTTTAGAACCCGGTGAGCCGTAACAGGAGACAAGGTTGCGCCGGTCGGATTGTGGATGGCGGAGTTGGTGATGTAGAGCCGCGGACGCTCATCGGCGACGACTTGCGCAAACAGCTCGATATCGGGACCGGACGGCGTGTAGGGCACGCCGACGATCTTTGCCCGATGGGCGCGTAGCAATGCATGGAAATTGAAATAGCAGGGATCGTCGACCAGCACCGTGTCGCCGGGTTCCAGCAGGAAACGGCAGAGCAGGTCGATTGCCTGCGTGCCGGAATCGGCCAGCATGATTTGACCCGGGGAGGCTTCTATCCCCCGTTCACCCATGCGCCGCGAAATCAGTTGGCGCAGTTGCGGCAAGCCGAGTGGCGAGCCGTAATCGGCGAGCGCCGGCCCGTCGGCGCGGGCAAGTGTTCTGAGCCCGCGGCGCATGCCGTCCCCCGGTAGCCATGAGGGCGGCAGCCAGCCGCAGCCGGGCTTCAGGTCTGCTTCGCCGGCCTCTAGCGATTGCCGCGATATCCAGAACGGATCGACCGCGCGGTCGAGCTTCGGCCCAGTCTCGGCAAGCGCAAAGGGCGCTGCCTGGTTGGCGACGTAGAATCCCGAGCCTGGCCTTGCCAGGATCGCGCCTTCGGCGACCAACCGCTCATAAGCGTCGACGACGGTCGAAGTCGACAGCTTCAACGTCGCAGCCAGCCCCCGGACGGAGGGCAGCCTTGCGCCCGGCGTCAGGCTGCGCCCGGCGATGCGCTGCCTGATCGTCGCCACGACCATCTCCACGCGTGTGCGTCCTTCGCTCATCTGTATTGCTTTCTGTATCACTACAGTTTCGCAAAATCGTATCAGACTGTCACTGTTATGGCCATCGCTGTTGGCCGATAAGGATTAGGAAATGAAGGAGTGCAGCGCATCATGGACCGTATGGCATCGGGATGGATCAATGGTTTTATCGGGGTGGTGATCTTCAGCGGATCGCTGCCGGCGACGCGCGTGGCGGTGATGCAGTTCGATCCCGTCTTCCTCACCGTGGCGCGCGCGGCGATCGCCGGCTTCCTCGCCCTCGGCCTGCTGATCGCTTTCAGAGAGAAGCGGCCGAGCCGAGGTGATATTCTCTCCCTGGCCGTCGTGGCGCTCGGCGTCGTTGTCGGCTTTCCGTTGCTGACGGCGCTGGCGCTGCAGCATGTCACCTCAGCCCATTCGATCGTCTTCATCGGCCTGCTGCCGCTCGCGACGGCGATCTTCGGCGTGATCCGTGGCGGAGAACGGCCGAAGCCGGCATTCTGGCTGTTTTCGGTTCTCGGCAGCGCGCTGGTGGCGGGATTCGCATTGACGCAAGGCCTGACAGCCTCGCCGGTCGGCGATCTGCTGATGCTGGCGGCTGTCATCGTCTGCGGCCTCGGCTATGCCGAAGGCGGCAGGCTTTCGCGCACGCTCGGCGGGTGGCAGGTGATTTCCTGGGCGCTCGTGCTGTCGCTGCCGGTGACGGTCGCAGTCGCGCTTTTCCATCGGCCGGAGAGCTTCTCCGGCATCGAAGCGCCGGCGCTGCTCGGCCTTGCCTATGTCTCGCTGTTTTCGATGCTGATCGGCTTCATCTTCTGGTATCGTGGCCTGTCGCAGGGCGGCATCGCCGCCGTCGGCCAACTGCAGCTGCTCCAGCCGTTCTTCGGGCTGGCGCTCGCAGCAACCCTGTTGCACGAGCCCGTGACCTGGGCCATGCTCGCCGTGACCGTTGCCGTCATCCTGTGTGTCGCCGGCGCCCGCAGGTTTGCGCGGTAGGGGGCGGATCGACCGGGAACCCGTCAACTGAATACGGACGACTTGCCATCAATCGCGGCTGTTGGGGGCTTGTGCCTTGTCCAAGGCATCCGACAACCAGAGATCCCGTTTTTCATGATAGCAAGGTAAGCCGCCGATGCAGCGCCTTTCATGTACATATCGCCTTTCCATTCCCGGAGCGAAACCCCGGACGGCAGATATCCGAAGGCAAGGCAGGTGAATATGCAGGCCCAAACTATTGCGAAGGTGAGTTGTCGCGTCGTCATTGGTACACCCATCAGCCAGACGACGCGACTTAATCAGGCTTCGATTGCCGAAGGCTTTTCGAAATTCGTAAACTTTCAATGATCTTCATGCGGAGGCGACGTTAGATCCCGGCTGCATTTCGAAAGGAAATGTGCTTCCGTTTCACGCGCTTAGCCTTGGCTGTCCAAACAAGCCAACTCATGTCGCTTCGATGTTGAACCCGTAGGATCGCGTGACGAGCGCAACACGGATTTCGTACCGGGTGTACCAGTCTGACCGACCGCGATTTTGTGCCTGAACGTGATCGACGACTGATTTCCAGGCTCGAATGCTGTCCTCATCCTTCCAATAGGAGATGAGTATGCCGAAACCGTCGGCTCCGCGAGCGCTTTCGAAGCCGAGATAACCCGGCTGCTGTTTTGCAAGTTCCGTCATCGCATAGCCCATCTCGCCATAGCCACTGTCGACCTTGGTTCGTTGAGATGAAAAACTGACCATATAGTATGGCGGTTCAGGCAAAGCGGCGGTCGACATTTGAGCTCCGATCGGTTGCTATATGCGTGGCTTATCGCCGCGATCGCAATGACTGCTGTCGGCATACTGCGAAAGCGAGTAATCTTAGGCGCGGCGGATTGCCCTCATCGTGAGTCATCCACCCGCCACGACAGCTCGATGCTGTTCCGCCATGGCTGCGCCGGAGCTTTGGACTGAATATCATCCATCATGGTTCGACAAGTTCTCGTTGATAGGTATCAGCGATCCGTTGTGACGGCAGCCTAGGCCCTCGCGCTCTCCCAATATTGGGAAGGCGCAAGAGTTGCTCCTATGGCTGTGGCCCCCGGCCAGGTCTGCCGGCGGCAGGTGCTGGCCTTGACAATTTCGCTCACCCGTTTTCGTCGAGCGTGGCAAACTGCGATGGCGGTGATCGCGGCATTTCTTGCGAGATCACCATCCACCTGCTGAATTCAGACGGAGGCACCGCTATGACCGAAACGGGTCGGCTCCTTGGTTCGGGTAAAGAGGCCGAGGTCTTCGAATGTGGTGCCTTGGCGCTCAAGCTATACCGGTCAGCCGCCTCCAAGGCATCGTCATTCAGGGAGGCGGCGAACCTGTCGATCCTTGAGAGGCTCGCGCTGCCGACGCCAAAGGTCCACGCGGTCGGTGAATTCGATGGGCGCTGGGGCGTATTGATGGATCGCGCGCCCAGTTCCTGTTTTGCCGACCCATTCGTCTCGACGGCAGGTAGAGCGTCGCTTGAAGACATGGCGCAACTGCATCGAAGAATTCACGAAAAGCCGGGCGACGGGTTGCCGTCTCTCATGGCGAGGCTTTCTGCCAGGATCCGCCGGGCCGAGCACTTGGATTCTTCATCCAGAAATCGGCTTCTTGCGCAACTCGAATCCCTGCCAGATGGCGACAGAGTGTGTCACGGCGATTTTCACCCGTGGAATATTCACGGCTCGGGGCAGGGGTTTATGATCGTCGACTGGCTCGATGCCTGCTGTGGCAATCCTCTGGCCGATGTCTGCCGAACATACGTGCTGTTGCACCATGCGATGCCGGAGCGGGCAATGGGCTATGTCGAAGCTTACGCCTCGGTCACCGGATCGGAGGTCAGCGGCATTCTCGCCTGGCTTCCCCCGATTGCCGCCGCCCGGCTGACGGAAGGCGTTGCAAACGAAAATGACGAGCTGTTGCGGTTGGCTGGCCTGAGCCCCTAACTGTCGAAGCTCCGCCAAGCGTTGGTCTCGGCTTTGCGCGAAGCCGCCATTGCGGCCGGCTATCGGCCTGGTTGATCTATTCGCTGTTTCCTCGGCCCTTTGCTTCCCGCGCTAGGTCCGGCATTCCATCGTGCGGACCGAGGGCATGGGTGGGATGGTCATCCCACCAATCATTATGCAGCGGTCTGCGGTGAGGGTGGAGCGGGTAGAAAATGCGGTTCTCAGCCTTGTGGCGCTCGCCGACGACGAGGAGGTGCACTTCGGCTTGCGTGTTGTTGAGGAAACTATGGGCGATGCCGGTGCCGGCAGGAAATCCGACGGCGTCGCCGGGCTTCAGCCGATAGAGGTGGCCATCGAGCCAGACGTCGGGTGCGCCTTCGATGACATAGACGAATTCTTCCTCGGCGCTCTCGGCATGCGGAAAGGATGTGCGCCGGCCAGGCGGCAAGCGCTCGTGATGAATGCCCAATTTCGCCAGGCCGAAATAGCGTCCGAAAGGCGCACCGATGCTCATCAACTCGTCGTCATCGTCATAATGCGAGTCGTCAGGCCGTTCGATCTCGCTCCAATGGACGACAAAGGTCGGCCGCTCCAACGTTGCCATGGCAATCCTCCTAATGTGAGAGGTTCAGATGACTGGGGACACGTGCATGCTGCCGTGAATGGAAGGCGACCGCAAGGGAGAAACGGCCGGCAAGCGTAGCTGGCGGTGGTTAGCATGAGGTCGCCGGCCAACCCGTCCTTCGAACCCTGTGAACGGGGTCGAGTGAAGGGAGCTGGTGTCTGCCAGATCATCGGCTCTGGGAACAGCTCACTTGGCAGGTACGACGAGCGGTGCGCCTTTGCGGACGATGTAGGTCGCCAATTCCGACGCCTTGCCGCTGCCGACGTTCTTTGCCGAGTGAGTGACGCCGGTGGGAATGAACAAGGATTGGCCGGCTTTAAGGGTAACCGGCTGCCTGCCCTCGAGCTGGTATTCCAGCGTTCCTTCGATGACGAAGGCGATCTCCTCGCTGGGATGCGTGTGACTGGGGGCGAGAACGCCGGGCGCAAAATCGACGCGCACCTGAACGACCTCGTGGCCGGGCACATCGATATCGCTCTTGAGGAGATCGGTGCGCTGTAGCGGCTGTTCTGCGTGTGCAGCAGCTGCGCCGCCTAGAACAAGGGCGAGCGCGATAGCCTGGATCATTTTCATCTTGTCATCCTTCCTGAATTAATCATTCCCGACCGGTTGGCCGCATCGGGATTTAAGTCGATGATTKAACCAGGGATGTGTCGGCGAACCCCCATTTTTGTAAGCCAGTGTATCACTACGCCGCCGATGATGAGCCCGCGGTTCTGACGCCGACGAGACTGGCGATGTCCGTAATGCCGCCGGAGGATTCGAAGTCGAATATTTTTTGGGTGACAAGGGCGGCGGCACCCCGGGCCCAGGAATTGTCCTCCCAGTCGGGCAAGAGGGGCGGGGCGGTTCGGAAGGTCCGGGCGGAAAGCGCTTCGCGCAGCGGCGTCAGGAAAGGGTCGCCGAGGGAGACGGCTTCGCCGCCGGCGACGATGACTTCGGGATCGGTGATGTTGACGAGATTGGCAAGGGCGGTGCCGATGCCGCGGCCGGAATCGGCGACGAGGGCGAGGGCGTCGGCATCGCCTGATGCGAGCGCAGCCGACAATTCCGGCAGTCCCAGTTCCTCGCGGCCGGTCGCTTCCCGCCAGCGCCGGAGCATTGAGATTTCGGAGTGATAGGCCATCAGACAGCCGCGCTTGCCGCATTCGCAGAGCCGGCCATTCTCCTCGTAGAGAGTGTGGCCGAACTTGCCGGCCGCGCCGTTTGCGCCGCGGTAGAGCTTGCCGTCGATGACGAGTGCACAGCTGATGCCGACGCCGACGGCGAGAACCGCCATGTTGCGATGCTGGCGGCCGAGCCCGAAGAGCTGCTGCGCGATGGCATAGGCGTTGGTGTCGTCTTCCAGCCAGACCGGGACATGGACGCGGCTGGCGACCAGCGAGGCGAGGGGGACATTGTCCCACTTGAAGCGGTAGCTGCGCACGCAGGCCGTCTGTTCGTGGTTGATGACGCCGGGCATGGAGATGCCGATGCCGGCGAGTTTCGCGTTCGGCCGGCCGGCGAGCTTCACCAGTTCGGGCACGGTGCTCGCCAGCAGGTCGGCAACCTTGTCAGGATCGTGGCCGCCGAGGCTTACCCGCATGGCGGCGACGGGGTTGGTGGCAAGGTCGGTTGCCACGCACTCCACCGAATCCACCATCAGCTTGAAGCCGACGGCGAGCGCGTGCTCGTAGTTGATGTCCACCGGGATCGGGCGGCGGCCGGTGAGGCCGGGCACGGTCTTCCCTTCGATGACGATGCCTTCCTCCAGAAGGTCGGCGACGACGAAGGTGACGGCGGCAGGACTTAAACCGATCACCGTCGCGATGTCGGCACGGCTCCTTGGCCCCTCGCGCCGGAGAAGATTGAGGATGAGGCGTCGGTTCATGGCTCTCGCCGTGGTCTGGTCGCCTTTTAACTTCACGATGCATTCCTTAATTTTGTAAATTAATTATTGCGAGCTGCAAAGATCTATGCATAAGTTCGGCCGCGGATCAACTCAGCCAGGCGAATTATCGCTGGAATCGCCGAGCGGATCGCAGCGTTGAATGCCTGGTCGGTCGTTTCATGGAGGAGGCGACGGTCGGGAGATGTTGATCGATCAACTGGGAGGAATTCAATGACATTTTTGAAGCAATTTCCGTCGACCACCCGCAGACGCTTCCTGAAGGGCGCGGGGCTGGTTTCCGCTGCAGCGGTTAGCGGCAGCTTTCCGATCCCGGCGATCGCGCAGGCTCAGGAGGTCACGATGATCTCCGCCGAAAACAATGGTGCCGCCCTCGATGCGCTGAAGACGATTGCCGCGGGCTTCAGCAAGGAAGCCGGCGTCAACGTCGTCATCAACAATATGGACCACGAGGCCCACAAGACGGCCATTCGCAACTATCTCGTCGCCGGCGCGCCTGACGTCTGCTCCTGGTTTTCGGGCAACCGCATGCGCGCCTTCGTCAAGCGCGGCCTGTTCGACGATATCTCCGACCTTTTCGAGAAAGAGAAATATAAGGACGTGCTCGGCGCGACGGCAGGGGCCGTCACCGAAGACGGCAAGCAGTACGGCCTCCCCACAGGCGGCACGCTCTGGGGCATGTTTTATCGCAAGGATGTGTTCGAGCAGCATGGCCTGACCGTGCCGAAGACGGCCGAAGAGTTCATGGCCTACGGCGACAAGTGCAAGGCCGCGGGCATCACGCCGGTCGCGATCGGCACCAAGGAATTATGGCCGGCGGCCGGCTGGTTCGACCAGATGAACCTTCGCATCAACGGCCTCGACAAGCATATGGCGCTGATGAACGGCGAGATGAGCTATCTCGATCCCTCGCTGACGGCGGTTTTCGACCAGTGGGAGGCAATGATTTCGAAGGGGTTCTTCACGGAGAATCACACGTCTTTCGGTTGGCAGGAGGCCGCGGCGCTCCTGGCGCAGAAGAAGGCCGGCATGATGAACCTCGGCGCTTTCCTGCGCTCGGCCTTCACCGCCGAAGATCTACCGCAGCTCTCCTATGCGACCTTCCCGGTGCTCGATGCCAAGGTCGGCCACTTCGAGGAGTTCTCGGTCAATTCGATCCACATTCCCGCCAAGGCTAAGAACAAGCAGGGCGCGCGCGAATTCCTCGCCTACTTCTACAAGCCCGAGAATCTGGCGGCCTATCTGGAGCCGGGCGGCAACGTTCCGCCGCGCCACGACCTGCCGCCAAGCAAAGACCCGCTGGTCAACGTCGCTGTCGAGACGATGAAGACGGTGCAGGGCACGTCGCAATATTACGACCGCGACAGCGATCCCGATATGGCGCAGGCCGGCCTCGTCGGTTTCCAGGAGTTCATGGCCAAACCCGACCGGCGCAGGGCCATCCTGACGCGCCTCGAGGGCACGCGCAAGCGCATCTACAAGATCTAGCAGCTCTCCCAGGGGCGGCGGCGAACCGCTGCTTCCAAGGGGTGGAGGCTGTATGCCTCCACCCCTTGGGGGAGGTGCGCCTCTGCTCCCGGAGCACGCATAAGTCTGCTCCTGTATTAATGAGGTTCTTGAGATGTTGATGTTATGGCGCCGCCAGCGCTGGTGGCTCACCCCGACTTTACTCATCGCGCCGGCGATATTGCTGTTCTTCACCGTCATCCTGCTGTCGGCCGTCAGGAGCCTCTGGATCAGCCTGCACGACTGGGACGGCTTCGGCCCGATGGTGTGGATCGGCTTCGGCAATTACGTCGAACTCTACGACGACCCGCAATTCTACGTGTCGTTGAAGAACAACCTGATCTGGCTGGTGATGTTCATGGCGGCACCGCCGATCGGGCTCGCCATTGCGCTGCTGGTCAACCAGAAAATCCGCGGCATGCGCTTCCTGAAGTCGCTGTTCTTCATTCCGCTGGTGCTCGCCTCGGTGACGGTCGGCGTCGTCTTCACCTGGGTCTATACGCCGGAGTTCGGGTTGCTCGCGCTGATCTTCAGGGCATTCGGGGCGACGGCGCCGGCGGTTCTCTCCGACGAGCATTTCGTCACCTTCGCCATCGTGATTGCAGCACTCTGGCCACAGATCACCTTCTGCATGGTGCTTTATCTCGCCGGCCTCAACAATTTGAGCGAAGAGCTGATCGGGGCAGGGCGCGTCGATGGGGCGAGGGGCTGGAACATGTTGTGGCACATCGTGCTGCCGCAGCTGACCCAGGTCACCTTCATCGCCATTGCCGTCACCGTCGTCGGGGCACTCAGGTCCTTCGACATGGTGTCGGTGATGACGAACGGCGGCCCTTTCGGTTCGTCCTCGGTTCTCGCTTACCAGATGTTCGAACAGTCGATCTTCTCCTACCGCTTCGGTTACGGCGCGGCTATCGCCTCGGTGCTGTTCGTGATCATGGCCGCCTTCATCGTCTGGTACCTCAGCCACATCATCCATACCGAAGAAAGGGGAGGCTGATGTATCCTCGTCCCATTCCCGATGCCGCCCTCTGGCAGCGCCGCCTCTATGTGCTCGCCGTCGTCATCGTCCTGCTGCTCTGGCTCTGCCCGCTGTTTGCGATCATCCTGACCTCGTTCCGCTCGACCGAGGATGTTATGGGCGGCAATCTGTGGGGATGGCCGACCGGGATCGGCGTCATCGACAACTATACTGATGTCTTCACGCAGACGCCGATGGCTCGCTACTTCCTCAACAGCCTGACGATCACCATTCCCTCGGTGATCGGCGTGCTGGTGCTCTCCACGCTCGCCGGCTACGTGCTGTCGCGCTACCGCTTTCCCGGCAACATGCTGATCTTCGCGCTGTTCGTCGGCGGCAATTTCCTGCCGCACCAGATCATGATGATCCCGGTGCGGGACCTGATGGTCCGGCTCGACCTGATCGATACCACGGCAGCGCTGATCATCTTCCACGTCGCCTTCCAGACCGGCTTTGCGACGCTGTTCATGCGCAATTTCATCGCGGCATTGCCCGACGAGCTGTTCCAGGCGGCCCGGGCGGAAGGGGCGTCTCCCTTCCAGACGCTATGGCATGTGGCGATCCCGCTGGTGCGGCCGGCGCTTGCCGCACTCGCCATCCTCATCTTCACCTTCATCTGGAACGATTACTTCTGGGCCGTGGTGCTGACCGTCAGCGACTCCGTCAAGCCTGTTACTGCCGGCCTTGCCAATCTCCGCGGTGAATGGGTCTCGGCCTGGAACCTGATTTCCGCCGGGACCATCGTCGTCGCCGTGCCGCCGGTCGTCATGTTCTTCCTGATGCAACGCCACTTCATCGCCGGCCTCATCGCCGGCC